>NZ_JADQ01000021.1:0-74553 GCF_000518465.1 Paenibacillus sp. J14
CATACCATGCCGTTCCCTCTACGCCGGAGGATTCTTCACTGCCGCTCCAAGTTCTAGGCAGCTTCCATGGCCTTCGTCCATGTACGCGGGACTCGGCTTCCTCTTTTCCCTCTTGCGAGGCCTTTTTGACGACGCGGCAGGATTCACTTTCATGTTACGGCCTGGTATGTTGCTCGCCCTGCCTCTGACAGGTACTTTCGTCGATACGCTTCTACGTACAGATTTCGCCATACGTAGGTATCCTAGCTACGCGGGGGCTTGGCCCTTCCCGCGACCGGACTTTCACCGGCTAGAAGATGCGTGCTTAGCTGGGCACGCCATACCGTAAAAACGCCCGTCTCCCCAACACCGGGGGACGGGCCGCTCTCAGCCTTGTTCACGCGCTCTCCTTTGTTCCAGCTTCCGCTGTCGCTCCGCATGCTTCTCCCCGCGCTGCGGCGTGCGCCGCTGCGGAATGTTCGGGGCGATGTTATGAGAAGCCTCCGCCACCAGGCGCACCAACTCCGGGTCCAGCACCTGGATCGTGAGGTCGTAATACGTAAAAGCTTGGGCACTCCCCTCCGTCAGCTGCCGGACGTACGCTTCCGTGTCCCGGCGCAGCTTCCCCAGGTCGATGCCCAGCGTGTGTTCCGGATAGGGGGCCATCCGCTCTAAAGCGGATTTCAGCATCTTCCGACCGCCGGACAAATTGCCGCGCCGTGCGTGGAACAATCCGACAGCGACCTGCAGAAGTCCCTTATACAGCGGATCATGCCCTTGCTCTAGCCACAATTCCTCGAGCACCTCATGGCACTCGAAGTAATCGCGGTCACGGTTGAAATATACGAGATACGCCACAAACAGCGGCTCATAACTCATCCCCGGGCTCCTCCACTTTTTTGTGCAGCTTGATCAGATCCTTTAGTTCGACCTGCAGCTGCTTCAGCCCATCAAAATCCTTCGCTTCCCACAACCGGTTAAACCGATCCTGGCTTTCGATGGCTTCTTTGACCAGATGGTAAAAATAAAGCTGATGAATCGACGCAAGCACGGAGGAAACCACGTTAGAATCGTCCTCAAAGCTCTTCTGCGCCTGCAAAATTTCCTGGCGAATGCTCGACATTTCATTATCCAGTACGAATGCAGCTTCGGCAGCCTTTTTGAGCCGGCCCCGCATTTCTTCAGGCAGACTTTCCCGATATTTGTAGTTCAAAGAATGCTCAATCGTCGCCCAAAAATTCATCGCCAGCGTACGAATCTGAATTTCGGCCAGCACTTGCTTTTGACCCAGCGCGGTTTGCACCGGATATTCCACGATCATATGGAAGCTGCGATAGCCGCTTTCCTTGTAGTTTGTAATGTAGTCCTTTTCGTAAAGAACCTTCAGGTCCTTACGCATACGAATATATTCCGCCACCCGGCGGATATCCTCAACGAACTGACACATAATGCGAATGCCCGCGATATCCTCGATTCCGGTCTCCAGATTGTCCATGGACACATTTAACCGCTTCGCCTTGTCCAAAATGCTGGAGATTTTCTTAACCCGTCCGGTTACGAATTCGATCGGCGCATACTCTTCGCGTTTCTTCAGCTCGGCGCGCATCGTCTTGAATTTAACCTTCAGTTCTTCTACCGCTTGTTCATATGGAAGCAAAAATGTTCCCCAATCTCTACTGTCCATCCTTATGCCTCCTGTCTTCTGTCCCCCGGCTTGAATCGATGCCGGCTTAGCTTATCGGAGATCCGCCCCAACCGCCTCGGAGATATGGCGATAGCCGTCCCGGCGCAGCAACTCCCGCAAGCCGCGATGCAGTTTGCGGTTGATTTCCGGGCCTTCGTAGATCAACGCAGTGTAGATTTCGACTAAGCTGGCGCCAGCCCGGATTTTGGCATAGGCATCTTCCGCTGTGAAAATCCCACCCGATCCGATAATCGGCAATCGGCCTTCCGTTTGCCGATACACGCGCGAGATGATCTCTGTGGATCGCGCGTTCAGCGGTTTTCCGCTTAAGCCTCCAGTTTCCCGAGCGTTCTGGTGCGTGAGGCCGTCCCGCGACAACGTCGTATTGGTGGCGATTATGCCGGAAACGCCGCTATTGCGAATGGTGTCGACCATATATTCCAGCTCATCAAAGCTTACATCCGGCGCGATTTTAACCAGCACTGCTTTGGATTTGCCATGCCGCTTCGCTTCGGCCGTCATCCGATCCGTTACTGCAGTCAGCAGCGAAGCTAACTCATTGCCATGCTGCAATTTACGTAAGTCCGGCGTATTTGGTGAACTGATGTTCACAACGAAGAAATCGGCGTATTCGTATAAATCCGAAATACATTTCTCGTAATCCCGATAGGCTTCTTCGTTGGGTGTGATTTTATTTTTGCCAATGTTGACGGCAATCGGAATCGGGCGGTGCTTCAGCGCCTTTAGACGCTGTGCCATCGCCTCCGTTCCGCGATTATTAAAGCCCATCCGGTTAATCAACGCTTCGTCCGAAGGCAAGCGAAACAACCTTGGACGATCATTGCCGGGCTGTCCCAGCGGCGTGACCGTACCTACTTCCATAAATCCGAATCCGATGGCGGAGAAACCAGGCACCGCGTCGGCATTTTTATCAAGACCGGCAGCTAACCCCACCGGGGAAGGAAAATGAATTCCAAATAAGTCCGTCGCGAGCTCCGGAGCTTCCGGCACGCCGTACATTCCGCGCAAGAGCGGCAGCATTCCAGGAACGGCAGCAGCAGTATGTAATCCGTTGATAACGAGATGATGGGCATTCTCCGGATCCATCCGAAAAAATACCGGTTTTCCCAATGTGCGATACAACACGTTGTACAGTTCACTCCGATCTTACGCTTTGCATTTTTGCTAATATCAGTTTAGCTGTTTCCGCTGGAAAAGAAAAGTTTAACCTATATGCCACGTGAAAGAAACAACAAGGTGATGGAATTTTGCCGTGAAAGCCATTACAATAAGGGGGAAAGCACCTCTAATATCGCTTAAAACTAGGTTAGAGAGGGGAAATGATCATGTCTGCCAAGCGCATGCCGCCTACACTCCAGAAGAAAAAGGACGAAGTCAACAAGAAAGCGCTCATCTGGTCCATATCCATCGTTGCCGCGCTGGTCATCGTGACTACCGTCCTTTTAATTGTAACCTAAGCTAGTTCAGCCAATGGTAAGTGCGGTGGGGATTAGTCTGATCCTGTCTATCGCCCAGGGCGAAACGCTCCGCCGGGACGTTCTTCAGCTTCGGCAAAATCCCCTTCCCAATCCTCACCTTCGTTCCCTTCGGAACCAAATCAAACAGCTCCTCCACATCCTTCTTCCCCATCCGGACGCAACCTAACGACTCATCCTTTCCAATACTATCCGGCTCATTTGTTCCGTGAATCGCATAGTTCGTATCGGATAGCTGCATGCCGCGGCTGCCAAATTCGCCGTTATCCTTCCCGTTCGGGTTGATCACTTTTTCAGAAATAACAAACGTACCCTCTGGTGTCTGCGAGCCGCCCAATCCAACGGGATAACTTCGAATCAAAACGTTCCCGCTGACCACTGCCAAAGTGTGCGTGTCCGTATCGACGATCATTTCATAAGGTTCGGCAAAAAAAGGCTGCTGCCCCGGTGCCATCCCCTTCGCGAGCACTTCTGGCGCATCCGCATTTCCGGTTGCGCCGTCAACGCCTTTGCGTTTTAACTGTACAAGCAACGGCTGAAACGCCTGCTCCATCGTCGAATCGGTTCCGGCAATCCAGTTGTCAGGATACGGCCCCGCCAGCTCTTGCAGGCTCGCAGGCCATGCCCCGTTCGCCTGCTTGTAGTGGATCATCGCCGAGGCAAGCACGCCCAGCGATTCCTGCTGCGGGATCCACTGCCGCGCGCGCTGTTGCAGCGCGGCTGAATCCGGCGGCGCGCATTCGCACGCGCGCGCATCATAGGCTTGGAGCGCCGTCCGCCCCTCGGCCGGACTCTGCTCCAAGCCATACACGACTGGCAGGTCGTCCGACCAGACCAGCCAGTCGCCGGCCTGCTCCATGCCCAGCGCTGCGGCATGGAGCAGAGGGGTTGCGGTTTGCCGCTGCAGCGCGAGCAAACCGCTTACGGCTGCCGCCTGCGTCCCGGCAGGGTCGCCGGCGAAGCCGATGGCGGTGAACGCCGGCTCCGCGAAAGCCGGCGTTCCCGCAGGCGCGCCTCCGCCCGCCTCATCCCCGGCGGGCTTCAGCGGTTCCTCCGATGCCTCCTCGTGGTCGGCATCGTCACCCGCACCTGCATCGACGGCGTGCACGGGCACCGCCGCCTGTCGATCCCCCGGCGCGTGAGCCGCCGAGGGAATCCACATCAGCAGCGCAAGAAGCAGCGCAAGACTGAGCTTGCGCAGGAAGCGGCTTCGTTTTTCCTTGCGATGCGACTCCTGCAACAGCCCTTCTTTATAACCGGCCAGCACTTCCTCAGGCAGCGGAATTTTGCTTGATTCAAACGCCTCGTACACGTTGCCCGCCTGAATATAGCAGTAGCGGGCTTTCCCCGCTTGCCCGCTTGCTTCATATTCTTTGCCTAGCAGATACCAAGCCATTTTATTATGTGGGTGGTTTTCCACATATTTTTTAAGGTAAGCCGAGTTCCCCATCAGTTCCTCCAATTAGAGAGTCGTTGAGAAATCCCTTTCATTCCTTATATCGGCAAAAACAACACCGTTTCTTATCCAGTTTTTCACCAATCTCAAAATTTCGCGACTATGTACCCAGCAAAGCAGGCCTCATGATCAAAAAGCTCCCGGACTCCTGTCACTGGCTGGACAGCTCTTTTGCATGATTATCCCTTTCATTCAGAACCCATTCTGTTGGAAGGCAAATTCCTATTCATTCTGATCCAATGGGATAGCTCATAGGAAGGAGGACGAAGACCTGAGCGAACGGGATAATCCTGCAAAAGCACTAAACATAACTACCTGACCGAGCGGGATATTCCTGCAAAAAGGGGCCGAGATTGATAGAAAATCGCCTGATCCCACCCTGGCCGCCGTAAAAAAAGAACGCCCTCGCCAAAATCGGCGCAGAGCGTTCTTTGAGCAGTTATTCCAAAGGCTTAGCCTTCTTTATTAAATGGCTCATCTGCAACTTTGATGGAATCCGTTGGGCAGCCGTCGCAAGCGTCTTGGAGATCGTCGTACAGATCTTCCGGAATCTCCGTGATCCCGCGGTTGCCGTCATTGCCGTAAATTACTTCGGCCAAACCCTCATCGTCATAATCGTAGATATCCGGTGCTGTTGCGCCGCAAGCGCCGCAAGCGATACATGTGTCCTTCTCAACCCAAGTATATTTCGCCATCTCTTATCTGCCTCCTGAATAAACGGTACGAGTCCGGTGCTTTTTATAACACCATGATCAATATAATATAAATAGTTTACAATTTCAATTCATTTTCCGTATTATTCCAATCCCGATAGGTGATAATTCCTTCAACGAGCAGGGTCGTCCTCTTCGTCCCGGTTCTGGCGAAGGAAGTCAGTTTGCAACGAAGTTCCGCGAATGCGATGATTGCGAATTAATGCCGAGGGATCATCGGTCAACATTCCTGCCGTCAGCACAGCATCTTCTCCGAACTTATCTCTTAGCATGTCCATTGTTCGCGTTAATGACTCTTTTTTGGGCTGCCGCTCATAATCAAACAGATCCAGTTGCAACGCCGATTCCTCCCTGGGAACCAAATTTTGCAAAGTGATTCCTAGGAGTCGAACCGGCTTATCTTCGCTCCAATGGCGGCGGTACAACTCACAGGCTTCCCGGTAAATCACTTCCGCTTGTTCGGTGACGGTATCCAAACTTTGCGAGCGGGTGATCGTCTTCATGTCCGGGGTGCGGATCGTAATCTGGATCGTCTGGGCCATCAGATTTTGCCGCCGCAGCCGACGCGCAACTTGATCGGCGATGTTCAACAGCACGCGTTGCACGTCCTCCATCCGGCTGATATCCCGCGGAAGGGTGGTCGTATGGCCAATTGATTTATTCCGCTCGCGCTCATCGCTCACCGGCGAATCGTCCCTGCCGTTCGCCGCCTGCTTCATCCAAGCACCGGCCACCCCAAACCGCTCGATCAGCTTGCGTTCGTCGGCAGCCGCCAACTGCCCGATCGTATAGATTCGCATCGACTTCAGCTTCTCGGCCGTCTTCCGGCCGATGCCAAACAAGTCGCTGCACGGTTTGTCCCACAGCAGCTTCGGCACGTCCCGGATGCGCAGCACGGTGATGCCGTTAGGTTTTTTCATATCTGAGGCCATCTTGGCTAGCAGCTTGTTCGGCGCAATCCCAATCGAACAGGGAAGGCCTAGTTCTTCACGGATCCGCTGTTGGATTTGATTGGCAATTTCAAGCGGGGTCCCAAATTGTTTGGAGCCGGTAATATCGAGATAACATTCATCGATGGAAACCGCTTGAAGGAGCGGCGTGTATTCGTACGCAATGTCCATAAACGCCCGGGAATATTTGCGGTATAGATGGAAATCCGGCTGGATGACGATTAGCTCGGGACATTTCTTCAACCCTTGGCTCACGGTCATTCCGGTCGACACTCCCATTCTACGCGCGGTATACGAGCAGGTGACGATTACTCCTTTGCGCAGCTCCACGCTCCCCGCTACCGCGGTAGGTCGGTTTCGATATTTGTCCGGCTCCTCCGCCTCATGAACCGAGCAGTAAAAAGCGTTCATATCGACATGTAAAATGACCCTACCCCGCGCCGGGTAAAAATCAGCGGTATCTCTCATTTCCTACCCCTCGTTTATCATACGTTACTCCTAAGTTCAGCATACCTGTCCCCGGAAAGTCGGTCAATATCGCTAAGGGGCAAGAAGTTTATACTTTCTGTTCTCTCAAAAAAGCATGTTACATTTAACATGTTGATGTTATAATTATTAATTAAAAACTAAACATTCGGGGAGAGCTAACCACCCTCATCCATTGCTAAAGGGGGATACTTCGATCATGTCAAAGCCAATATCCATCTTCGACACAACCTTGCGAGACGGTACCCAAGGCGAGGGCATCAGCCTGTCGGCGGACGATAAGCTGAAGATCGCCAAAAAGCTGGATTACCTTGGGGTCCATTATATTGAAGGTGGAATTCCGGGCAGTAACGGGAAGGACATCGAATTTTTTAAGCGGGTTAAGGAGCTGAAGCTGCAAGCCAAGATTACCGCTTTTGGCAGTACACGCCGAAAAGACAGCCTAGCCGAACATGATGCTAACCTTAATCGGATGATCGAAGCCGGTGTTCCAGCTGCGACGCTGGTTGGAAAATCGTGGGATTTCCATGTGCATACCGCGCTGCAAACGACGTTAGAGGAAAACCTCGCCATGATCTTCGATTCGATCGCTTATCTGAAGCGGCAAGGGCTCGAGGTCATTTTTGACGCGGAACATTTTTTTGACGGGTATAAGAACAATCCGGAATACGCCCTCTCTGTCTTACGCAAAGCGGAAGAGGCTGGCGCAGACTGGCTGGTCATGTGTGACACAAACGGCGGAACGATGCCGCACGAGGTGTATGATATCGTCAGCGCATTGTGCCAAGTCATTCCCGGCTCGAAGCTGGGCATCCATACCCACAACGACTGTGAGCTGGCCGTCGCCAACTCGCTTAGTGCCGTCCGTGCCGGCGTAAGCCAAATCCAAGGGACGATGAATGGATACGGGGAGCGCTGCGGGAATGCCAACCTCTGCTCGATTATTCCAAATCTGCAACTAAAGCTCGGCTACGAAGTGCTTGAACCTGACCGGTTAAAGCAACTGACCAATACCGCCCGTTACATCAGTGAGATCGCCAACGTGCATATGCCGGTCAACCAGCCGTATGTCGGGAACGCCGCGTTCGCCCATAAAGGAGGCATTCACGTCTCGGCCATCCTTCGCGATTCACGGACGTATGAACACATCGCTCCCGAACTGGTCGGTAACCGTCAGCGCGTGCTCGTCTCCGAATTGGCCGGACAAAGCAACATCCTGTCCAAAGCGCAGGAGATGGGAATCGAGTTCAATCCGGAGAACGAGAACACCAAACAAGTTATCGCCAAGATTAAAGAACTGGAGCATCAAGGGTATCAATTCGAAGGCGCTGACGCCTCGCTTGAATTGCTGTTGCGTCAGGCGAATGGCGATATGAAGGAACTGTTCGTCTTCGAATCGTTTAAGATGCTCGTTGAGAAGACCGCTGACCGTCCAGTTGTTTCTGAAGCCTTCGTCAAGCTGAAGATTGACGGAGTCAGCGTCTACACCGCGGCCGAAGGCAACGGTCCGGTTAACGCCCTCGACAATGCGCTTCGCAAAGCCTTGATTACCTATTACCCAGGCTTGAAGGATATGCATTTGTCGGACTACAAGGTGCGCGTCCTCGATGACAAAGATGCTACCGCATCGAAGGTACGTGTATTGATCGAATCCCAGGATTATCACAATTCCTGGAATACCGTTGGCGTGTCCAGCAACGTCATCGAAGCGAGCTGGGAAGCGCTAGTGGACTCCATCCGTTACGCGCTGCTGGGACAGACGAAACGGGAGGACTACGAAGAGATTCCTTCCGCCGGATGGGGACTCGTCAACCATTAAACGCCATCTCTTATGCGAAAAGCCCAAATCTCCGTTACTCACGGTGATTCGGGCTTTTTTCTGTGCTATATCAAGCTTTTGATCTTGGCTTCTAACTCTTCCGGCGAAATGACTCCGACGATGACGTCTCGAATCACACCTTGTTCGTCAATCAGCACGTTGGTCGGAAAGGCAATACCATTATACTTCCGGTAAAGCTCCTCTTTTTCATCCAAGAGAACCGGGAAGGTGTAGCCATATTTTTTGACGAAGGCCTTGGCCTCATCCAGGTTATCGTATAATGTAACGTTCACGGCATAGATGTCCAGTGAATCCTTGTATTTCTCAGATAACGCCTTCAGCTCAGGCGCTTCCTCTTTACACGGATCGCACCAGGACGCCCAGAAGTTCAGAAGCAGCACTTTATCCCGCTTGCCCCCAACCTCATACGTCTTGCCATCCAAACCGGTTAACTCGAACGTTGGCGCAGTCGTTCCTGGCTTCGGAGCCCCTTCGGCTGCCATGGCGCCAAGCGAAGGTTCGTTATTGTCTCCCTTAGAGCCGCTGAGGAAGCTGCCAAACCAGCCCTCCTGTCCCCCACGGTCCAGCAGAGCGATAACCAGCAACACTAGCAACCCGGCAAGTATCCATCGATTCCGTTTCATCTTTTGCCCGTCCTTTTATGACCTCATCTGGTTTTGAAGCTTATGTTTACCGTAATTATTGTACCCTTTTTTAACGATTTGTTACAATGGATCGAGAAAAAGGTGAACTCTAACCTATCACGACGGGAGCATGCAAAATGAATCAATCCTGGATATTGCCGCCGCATATTCGTGACGAAATGCTGCAGGATGGGCAAGATCGTTACCCGGAGGAAGCCTGCGGGCTGCTGTTTGGATCGCTGGACGGCCGCATCGGCACCATTGAACGTTATCTTCCTGTGGCGAACCATTCGCAGATTCCGTTGCACGCTTTTGAACTCGACCCCGCCATCTGGGTTCGCAGTTGCTTTGATCCGCGATTGATTGGCGTCTACCACACCCACCCCACTTCACCGCCGCAGCCATCGTCAGAGGATTTACGTCAGCTTCCGAATTTTGCCGATCGCCTTCAATTGTACCTAATTGGTGGTCGGATGAATCCATCAAACGATAAGCCGCCCGGCGAACCGGACGGCTTCATACTACACGCGTATGGGATAAGTGCTTATTCAGGAGGTTATCGTCTGCTGCCCATCAAGTTACGTGAAAACTAGGACAGCAAAGGCTTACGTTCGGCTTAAGAAGGTGTACAGATCTCCCAAAGTAATCACGTTTTGTTCTTTCAACCGTTGGATTAACGCGGTCCACAGCTGAGCTGTCATCTTGGAGTCTTCCAATGCGTGGTGTCGCTTCGTTACTGGAATCTCGTACACGGCCAGCCATTCGTCCAGGCTGCCAGAGATACGCCGGTCCGGTTCCAGCTTCCGGGCGATCATCATCGTGTCCAGCACCCGATGCCCGAGATGAGCTTTGGTGGTCTTCCATAACGCCACATCCAAAAAAGCTTTGTCATGGGCACTGCCGTGGGCAACCAACACCCGGTCATCCACGAATGCCATAAATTCGCGCAACGCCTCCAGCAAGGATGGAGCTGACTGAGCCATCTCCGGCGTAATTCCAGTTAGTTCAATGATTCGCTCAGGAATTTGGCAAGCCGGTTTGGCCAGCGAGTAATACACCTCATCGGTGATTCGCTCCCCCTCCACTTTTATGGCTCCAAAGGACAAGATTTCATCACCATAATGGTAATGAAATCCCGTAGTCTCCAAATCGAAGACGGCCGTTTTCAATTCAGCCAGCGGAACGTGAAGCGTCTCCGGACGGCGCTGTCCTTTGGTTAATGAACGAACGAAAGCGATTTGCTGTGCGCTGGGGGCACCAAGCATCGAGGCGATCCTTGGCGACACTCCGCCGCCCTTAAAAGCATCCCAAAAACCACCATTTCCCTTCATCGGTTCTTTCATAACCATTTCCTTTCCGCATACCGGTGCTGCCTTTGGAGTGTGCGGTACATGACCTTGACCGTACTGAGCGATTCCCGCAGCTCGCGCCGGAGCTCTTTCTGTTTTAGCATTTCTTGGGGCAGGTAATGAGAACCCGTGAGCAAGCCGTCTTCGATGACCGGTGATACAAGCGATCTTAGCTTCACCGCCGTGTTAAACGCGCGGCTGCACGACTCCAGCCACCGTGTCGGAACAGCCTCAAGCTGAAGGAGTTGAGCAATCCGTTCCCAAGTGTTCGAGGCTTCGATCCCGTATTGCAAAGCCAAGTAACGTACGGCGTTCACGATCGGGATGTACAGCCCGTATTTCACGTCAAATTCCCCGGCATGTTCACCGCTTTGCTCTGTGATCACTTGCCCCAACACATTTAGTGCCGCTTTGTGACGGACAGTATTCCGCAAAATGGCCGTCACCACATCGCGTTCACCGCCTTGATCCGCCTCCATAATCCGCTTCATCGTCTTGCGCAAGCCATCGGTTAGCTTCGCATCCCCGCAGATATGGCGCAAATCGGCGGCAATCATCAAGTAACGAACCTGTTCCCAAGCCAAAATATCTCGCCATTCCAGCAGTTGTTTCTCCCACGCGTCAAGGTTGCCCCGCCATAACGGATTGGACACCATCACCTTGCCCGGACATGGGGGATAACCAACCTGCTCGAGAATCTCTGACAGCTTCTCACCAAAGCGCTCAAAGTAGACTTCCAGCTGATCCGCATCACCATCCCCGTAAATCAAACCGTTATCCTGGTCGCTCCATAACGTGGGTTCCGCCCGACCGGCGCTTCCAAACGCAATAAAGGCATAATGCGAAGGAGGAGGGCCGAAGCCCTCCTGGATCATTTCTTCTTCACAGCATCGGCAAGCTTGGGTCATGACGGCATCATGCAGGTCCGAGACTTCACGGTTCCAATCCTGAATCGGCATCGTTGTCAGTTTGCTGTACAAGCGATTCTGCTCATCGATTCTGGCCGCTCTTAGCGAACCGGGAGTTGCGGCGGACCGAATCGCGTCTAAATTTGCGTTGTTCATGGCCGTCTCATGACTCATAAGCCCAACTTCCTTTCTCTTCCGGACGCCTCACGCCAGGATCTCTGTCTTCAATTATTCCGCAGGAATACCAGACGAAGTTGTTTTGTTCAGTAAGCTCATTTGCTCCGGATACCCATAAGTACCATGTTCGCTGATATCCAGACCCATCGTTTCTTCTTCTTCTGTAACGCGAAGCCCCATCGTCCATTTCATAATTCCGAGAACCAGGAACGACAGCACCAGTACGAAAGCGAAAGTCCCGATGACACCCAACACTTGAACCCCTAATTGCCCAAAACCGCCGCCGTAGAACAAGCCTGCTTTACCTACACCTGTAGTTTCAGCCAGCTCCGGCGTTGCGAAGAGACCGGTGGAAACCGCACCCCATACCCCGGCGATCCCGTGTACGGAGAAGGCATAAATCGGATCATCCACACCAGCACGTTCAAACCATCTAGCGGTAAAGAAGGTCAAGATCCCAGCAACCGCACCGATGATAACGGAAGCCCAAGCATCAACGAAAGCACAAGAACCAGTAATCGCTACGAGAGCCGCCAGCACGCCGTTCAGCATGCTTGGAATATCCGACTTGCCCAGAACTGCCCAGGAGATCAGCAATGCAGCAACTGCACCAGCTGCAGCAGCCAGGTTCGTTGTCATCAACACATAACCGAAGAATCCATCACCCAAAGGAGTTAATGCACTACCTGGGTTGAAACCAAACCAGCCAATCCACAGAATGATAACGCCGAGTACCGTCAACACTTGGTTATGACCTGGAATGTTGTTCGGTTTACCGTCTTTATTGTATTTACCAAGACGCGGTTTCAGCAGAATCGTTGCTGCAAGCGCCGCTGTAGCACCCGTTAAGTGAACTACCGTCGAACCAGCGTAGTCTTGCATTCCCAAGTTACCAAGCCAGCCGCCGCCCCATACCCAGTGAGCGACAATTGGATAAATCAATACGATAAAGATTGTTCCGAAGATAATGTAGACACTGAGTTTCGCACGTTCTGCCATCCCGCCGCAGGCGATCGCCAGCGATACTGCTGCAAACGCCATTTGGAACAGGAACATCAGATTTAATGGTACGCCAATTTCAGCAAATACGCTGAACGAACCGATATCCCCTTCTCCTCCAAAAAAGAACCCGGTTGTACCTAGGAAGCTGTTGCCGTCGCCAAAAGCGAAGCCAAAACCAATCAGCCACCAAGCAAGAATAGCAATCCCCAAGGTGAGGACGGTTTTACCTGCAACGTGTCCGGCGTTCTTCATCCGAACTGTACCCGCTTCAAGAAGAGCAAAGCCTGCTTGCATGAAGAATACGAGCATGGCTGCGACGAATACGAAAAGCGAGTTCAGGCCCAGCTCCAGAACCGGAGCGGTAACCTCTCCCTCCGCTGCGAACGCCGAGACCGGAAACGCAAACGATGCAAGAAAAATGAGTACCCCGTAAAGCCACTTCTTCTTCATTTTGAACACTCCCCCAATGTTAAGTTTCCTAACACAAAATGAATTGTTAATGTGATTATAAGAGAAAGATTCAGGGATGACAATACTTTTTTCAAAAAAAATCGCCAAATTGCATGTATTATTACATTGTATGTAAGGTATTATAATAACACACCTTATAGTTACTGACAAAAATAAAGTATGACGTTTGACTGTATGCTTGTTGTTAAGTATTATGGGGATAAATAGAATAAATATAGAATGCTATCCTTTGGAATTGTCGGGAGAGTGATGACATTGGAGTAAAGAAACTGTACCGGATCGGAGAGTTAGCGAAGGCAGCTGATGTCAGCGAGCGTACAATCGATTATTATACGAAGCTCGGGCTGATCTCCCCGGAGAAGCGAACCCAGACAAATTATCGTTTATACAGTAGTGAAACCTTGACCAGGCTGGAACGTATTAATCAATTGAAACAGGAGAAATATACGTTGGAAGAGATCCGCGAGAAGCTGGACCAGTGGCACCGGGTTTCTCCGGAAGAACAAGTGACGGAGAAACTAAGCTCGCTGGAGCTCCATATGCAGCAGCTAGAACGCGAGGTCAAAGAGCTGGAGCCGCTCATTTCCAGCTTACAGCCGAACCAGGCCAAACGCGCTTTCGCCAATTTGCTTCCGCAAAGCTTGGCCTGCATGGAAGCGATTCGGCTTCTGCTGAATCACGGACCCTTTTCCTAACCCTTACTCCTGAACAGCCTCAATTGCTTCTTTGATAACTAAATCATATGGAGGAATGATTCATGTATTCAGACGTGATGCTGATTCCCATTCTGCTCGCATTTGGGTTGTCCTTGTGGGCGCAGTTTCGGGTGAAAGGCACTTTTAACAAATGGGCAAAGGTCCAGAACCTTTATGGCTTAACCGGTCATGATGCCGCAAGACGGATGTTGGATGCGAACGGGCTTTATGATGTCCCTATCGAACCGGTGCGCGGCGCGCTGACAGACCATTACGACCCGATTCACCGCGTTGTCCGCTTGTCGGAGCCGGTGTATTATGAGAGCTCCATCTCTGCGGTAGCCGTTGCCTGCCACGAGGTCGGACACGCAATTCAGCACAAGCAGAAGTACCCGATGTTGGTGCTGCGTCACCGGATGTTCCCGGTGGTGAACTTCGCCTCGGGGGTTGCTCCTTTCTTGCTTCTCGCCGGCTTCCTGTTCGGCGCACTGAACCTGATTGGTCTGGGGATTATTTTCTTCTCCGCGGCCGTATTGTTCCAGATCGTGACGCTGCCGGTGGAGTTCAACGCCAGCAATCGGGCCCGCAAAGTCATGCTTCAACAAGGCTTCATTTCGCCGAATGAAGCACGCGGTGTTGGCAAAGTATTAAATGCTGCAGCATTAACTTATGTAGCTGCCGCGTTGATTTCCATTCTGGAGTTGCTTCGCTACATTCTGATTTTTACAAGCAACCGCGAATAACCTGTAATCTCAAAAAAAGAGGCTGCACGGTACCGAGCCCAATCGGCTCGAGATCGTGCAGCCTTTTTTCGTTCCTACCTCGTAAATAGGTTCTTCTTGATGATTCCATTACTTCTGTTGGTTTGGCGGCGTATCCACCTGAAGTCCAAAGTATTCCAGCAGGAACATTCGGAACGATTGGGCTACCAGCGGCAGCTTCTCGTCGACCCGATGGATCAGCCCGATGGTGCGAGTCACCTTCGGTTCAGAGATCCGCACACGGATCGGCTGAAGCGTAAAGCTCTGAAACAGCGCCATTTCCGGCAGCAGACTGACGCCCATCCCAGCGGCAACCAACCCGCGGATCGTATCGGTCTCTTCACCTTCGAAGGCGATTTTCGGCGTAAACCCAGCCTCCAGGCAGGCATGCCAAACGATTGGCCGCAAGGAATATCCTTTGCTGAACAAAATGAACTTCTCGTCTTTCAGCTGGCTGAGCTTGATGCTCTGCTCCCCAGCCAGAGGATGCCCCGGCGGAAGGATGGCTACCAAATCCTCGGTTAATACCACGTTACCGGTGACTTGATCATGATTTTCCGGAAACGGAGAAATAAAAGCTAAATCCACTTCTCCCGAAACTACATCCCGAATTAATGTAGGATAAGTGCCTTGCCTGAACCGAAACTTCACATTGGGATACAGCTTGCGGAATTCTGCCACTACACTAGGAATCATATGAATACCTAGGCTATTAGGGAAGCCTAAGCGAATTTCCCCTTGCTCCGGATCGAGAAATTCGTGCACCTCGCTCACGGCCCGGTCGAGATCCTTCAGAATCATCTCCACCCGGCTGCAGAATAGCTGGCCCACAGCGGTAAGGTGGAGATTCCTGCCCTTCTGCATAAACAAATTAACGCCAAGCTCCTGCTCGAGCTGGTGAATTTGCCGGCTTACCGCCGATTGGGCGACGTGCAGTTCCTCGGCAGCCTGAGTCACGTGCTCTTTCCTCGCCACTTTTACAAAATACTGCAGTTGTCTCAATTCCACGAATCTGATCGCTCCATTTCGCATGTGCTACGAACATCGAACATCTTCTGATGACATAATACTCTAAATTTAATGTACCATTTACAATCCATTGGTTCAACGCCGTTTTAACAAACGGACAAGAAGTCCATAGATCAAAAAGCCGCCAACCAACCCGCCAACATGAGCGGCTAGGTTAATCTTGGGAACTAATAGTGAATAGATCACCCCAATAATGAGAAGGCTGTACAGCGTTTTTCGCGAGCTTTCATCCATCAGGTGACGCTGCAGCAAGGCAATGTAGAGAAATGCGCCATACACGCCATAGACAGCGCCTGAGGCCCCAACTGAGATATGAGGCACCGAGCTAAACTGATACACCCCCATGCTGATCAAGTTGCCGACCAGTCCGCTGCCCAAATAGACCAAAGCATATCGCCACCAGCCCAGCAGTCGCTCCAGCGGCGGCGCAAATACCAGAATCGCAAACGAGTTCGAAAACAGATGATCAAACCCGTTATGCAGAAACATCGCCGTAAACAACCGCCAGCTTTCCCCGGCGAAAGGCTCGATATCACTCATCGCCCCGAATCTGAGCAGGGTAATCCGGTTCGTCGATCCCCCATTCAGCGCAAGGATGATAAACATGACGATGTTAGCTGCCAGAAGCAGACAGGTGACGGGATAATATCGCAGGTAGCTTCGCCAGTTCTCGTATCGTATGAAAATCAAACGGACCGCCTCCTTACCGTTGTTTTCCTAATGTTGGACATTTTCTTTTCAAAACGATTATAATTAAATTTGATTGAATAAATCCATCTGTCTAGGAGGAAATAAACATGGCCCAAGAACGCGCAAATGTAGCTACATTTAAAGGCAATCCGATCACACTGATCGGCCCGGAACTGAAAGTTGGCGATACAGCTCCAGATTTCCGCTTAAATAAAAACCTGCTGGAAGAAGCTACACTTCAGGACTTCGCCGGCAAAATCAAACTGATCAGCGTAGTTCCTTCACTGGATACCGGCGTTTGCGACGCGCAAACCCGTCGGTTTAACCAAGAAGCTTCCGATCTTGGCGATGACGTCGTTGTGCTGACGGTCAGCGCAGACCTGCCTTTTGCCCAAGCTCGCTGGTGCGGCGCTGCTGGCGTGGACCGCGTCATCACGCTCTCGGATTATAAAGACAACTCCTTTGGCAAAGCCTACGGCGTACTGATCAAAGAGTTCGCGCTCGACATGCGTGCCGTGTTTGTCGTTGATAAAGACAATAAGATCCAATACGTCGAATATTTGAAGGAAATGACCGAGCATCCGGATTACGAAAAACCGGTAGCTGCCGTAAAAGCGCTGCTTTCTTAAGCCGAGGACTTCGGTACAAACGAAAAGCGAGTAGGAGAGGCATCTCCCTGCTCGCTTTTTTGTCGTAACCATACGGGTTTACTGGTTCGAAGATACTTTATAAGCCGCCAGCTTCTTATCCAGCACAGAGAAAAGTTGAAGGATGTTCCGGTAATTTGCGCCGAGGTCCCCCATCGATCCACGTGTCGCCGAATAAATATCAATCGCGCTCCGTACCGGCCCGGTGCCCACGATCGATACAGTAATGTCCATGACACGACCTAGGCTGGTCCGTTTCTCCAACGTGATCTCGCCTACGGACGGCACTTCATGCAGTACTTTATAGCCCGGAATTTTCTTTAACGTTGAGGAAACTTCCTCCCAACATTTCTCTTTGGATAATTGATAATATCTCGTTTTGAGTTCGGGCATCTTCGCACGGTCGCTGGTTCCTTCTTGGCTGCGGAAAATGCCGATTAACGTACGTTTAAATGACAACTGTTCTTCCTCCTTCACGATCCTGCCCTATGTAACTTGGGTATGCGTTTTCTTAATCTCTAGTTTAACATTCTTGGCAGACAAACAAAAGCGAGGTTGAACATTTTGGCACAAACAAAAAAGCACCTTGTCCCCTTTCATTAGCAAAAAGAGTACAAGGTACCATTCTCATGCTTCATTAATAGACCCGCCTATGCCGTCCGATTACATTATCTCGAACCTGCACCCGCAGGTGGGTGACCGCAACGACGCTTATGAAGTCCCCTCATCCGATGGATAGGGCCTTTCAGCGGCGGCGCAATGTAGGTCTCCCGAGATAACTGTCATTGGTTCAAAATAACGGAAATCGAAACGCACATCGCAGGACGTAAACCTATTATACGGCTTCGTTAAGCAAATGTAAACTCATCTGACAAGGATGGGGATGGCAATTTCTGACATTTTTCAATCCTTCTCTTTTTCGTCACTCGACGGAAGTTCAAGTCCCAAGTCCTCATCGTCTTGCTGGGTGCTGCTGGAGGCATTTTCGTTTTGGCGCATCCGTTCTACCTTTTCCTGGATCTTGTTATAAGCGATGTAGAAGTTATAGAACGCCACGAAGGCAGTTAAGCTGCCGAACCCGAAGAAGATCAACCAGCCGAAGCGCAAAGTCAGAAACCCGAGCACACCCGCGCAGATCAGGGTAGACAGGGTCCGGAACGGCCGAAGAATCGTAAACAGGATCGCATTCTTGATCAACTGAAGTGCACCCAGATGGTAGTGGGCCACCAGCGAGAAGAAGTTAAACAACGATAGAGATAAGATCAACAGGAAGAACAGCATCACCATGCCGATCATCTGCAGGTTGTTCATCTGATTCATGTACACTTCATAGTCCACATACATAATCGCGAACAGGATCGTATAGAAAATACCGCCGATCATGCTTTGCTTGTAATTTTCTTTGTACCCTTTGAAGTAGACTTTGATGATACTCAAGTCACTTTCCCCCATCACCCATTTCCGGGTCACGGAAAATAAAGCGGCCGTTGCTGGAAACAGTGTAAACGGTGCCAAAACACCCATGATCCAAATCGTGAGTGTCTCCGGCTGAGGCGTCGGTGATTGCAGTAACAAGAGCAGCTTCATAGCAAGCACGATCATAAACGGCGAGGAGCACAGCAGCCATAGCAGGTTACTGCCGGCAATGCGCATAATCCATTCGGTAATTTTATAAAATCCGCCCATCAAACCTTTGTATTCCAAGTAAAGTTCCCCTCTCAAGCTTTGTATAGTGGAATCGCTCTGCCTATATTAACTATACATGATTCGTCCAGCTCGTTCCAGCGCCTAATTTGTGCGGCTTTGGGTAAGTGTCTAATCTCATCGGGCCGCTGTGCCATAGTATATACCGTAACTTCAAACCATCAACATCTTCAAAGGAGGTTATCACATGTCCGGTGTAGGATATGGCGGTGGATTCTGGACTTCCACGGGTACGATTCTGGTTCTGTTCATTCTGCTCGTAATCGTGAGCCGCACGATCTTCCTGTAATGAACACAAACACAAAGAAGACGGAGAATCCTCCGTCTTCTTTCATTTTAAGATATGGGATAAGCTTCTCGTTCGA
Organism: Paenibacillus sp. J14; assembly: GCF_000518465.1. NCBI lineage: Bacteria > Bacillati > Bacillota > Bacilli > Caryophanales > Paenibacillaceae > Paenibacillus > Paenibacillus sp. J14. The sequence continues at coordinate 19,026 of NZ_JADQ01000021.1, forward strand.
TTAATTATCGAACGAGGAGTTACCATCGTATTTCGAAGGTCTGCGGTCCCCGGCGCTCGAACCAGTCCGCGGCTTGCGATCAGAGGAACGATAGTCACGGCCGTCGCGGTTATATCCGCCTTTGCCGTAACCTCCGCGGCCGCCTTGCGAATCACGACGGTATCCGCCGCCGCGATTGCCATAACCCGATGGTTTGCGCCCGCTGGAACGAATGTCCGGATTGCGGCGTTTCACACGGATCGGTTCTTCTGGTGTCAGCTCGATGTTGACTTTTTCGTTCTTGTCGCCCGTAATCAGCTTAAACGCAGCCGCCAACAGGTTCACCGAATCGTATTGCTCCAGGAGCTGGATTGCGATGCCCTTGTTCTCGTTCAGTTCACCGTTCTCCACGAGCTCGATCAAGCGTTCTGCAATAATCCGTTGCTTGCCTTCGATCGCTTCAGCAATACTTGGCAGCGGCTTACGAGCAATTTTATGACGGGTAATCCGTTCGATAAAGCGAAGGTGATCCATTTCGCGCGGCGTCACGAAGGACCATGCGACCCCTTCTTTCCCGGCGCGGCCGGTACGGCCGATCCGGTGAACGTAACTTTCCGGATCCTGCGGCAGGTCAAAGTTCACGACATGGGTTACCCCGGAAACGTCCAAACCGCGGGCTGCCACGTCAGTTGCCACGAGAACGTCGATGCTGCCATCACGGAATTTACGCATGACGTTGTCACGTTGATTCTGCGACAGGTCCCCGTGAAGGCCGTCGGCGGAATAGCCTTGCTTCTGCAGCGCTTCGGACAATTCATCCACGCGGCGCTTCGTCCGACCGAATACGATCGCCAGCTCCGGCGACTCCATGTCCAGCAACCGGGTCAAAGCATCGAATTTCTGACGTTCATGCACCTCAATGTAGGCTTGATCGATGAGCGGCGCGCTGACCTGTTTCGGAATAACGGACACATGCTCCGGATCTTTCAGGAACTGCTGAGCCAGCTTCTGGATATTTGCCGGCATGGTTGCGGAGAATAGCATCGTTTGGCGATCTTCTGGAACCAGCTTCAGGATCGATTGAATATCGTCCATAAAGCCCATGTCGAGCATTTCGTCGGCTTCGTCCAGAACGACGGTTTTAACATCGTCAAGTTTGATCGTTTTCCGGTTAATGTGGTCAAGCAAACGGCCCGGCGTACCGATAATAATTTGGGGCTTCTTCTTTAATGCGCGAATTTGGCGTACGATGTCTTGTCCGCCGTAGATGGGAAGAGAGCGGGTGCCTTTAAAGCGGGACAGCTTGCCGATTTCTTCAGCGACCTGAATGGCCAGCTCCCGAGTTGGGGTCATAACCAGCGCAACAATACGGTCTTCTTCCTTCGGAATCTTGTTGATGAGCGGCAGACCGAAAGCCGCGGTTTTCCCTGTCCCCGTCTGTGCTTGTCCGATCAAATCACGACCGGTCAATGCGATCGGGATCGATTTTGCCTGGATCGGGGTTGCTTCTTCAAATCCAAGTTCCGTAATAGCTTGCAATACTTTAGGCTCTAGGCCGAAATCTGCGAATGTGTTCAATGTATCATACTCCTTCTATATAGTGGACATTCCACCAGCTTAACGGTATTCTTAAGTAGCGTTTAGTCCTGCTTTGCCCACGCTCAAAACCTGACCTTGGGGGACCTTCAAACGTTTATAGGCTGTCCAATCCGCCTGTAAATTTTACATAGAACTAGCTTGGTACTAGCTTGAAAAATGGAAAAGAGTACCTACTCAAGAATATCTCAAACATTATAGCACAAAACATAAATGGAATACCAGCAAGCAGGTTGGGATACTTCCTTTATTTTCGTGAGGTGAACGATAGTGTTTAAAGAAATTAGAAATGCGACTGTTATTGTACTCGGGGCGGCTTTGATCGCTGCGGGTTTTAACCTGTTCCTCGTGCCCCTTCATTTGCTTAGCGGCGGCGTGTCTGGGCTAGCGATGCTGACCGCCTACTTCACTCCCCTCGATATTAGCACGATGTATCTGGCTTATAACGTACCGCTCCTGATCGCCGGGTTGTTTCTGCTGGGGAAACGATTTATCGGACTGAGCATCCTGTCGGTTGCCGCTACAACCTGGTTCATTACCTTGATTCCGACACCGGACAAGCTGCTGTCATCGGATACCCTGCTCTCTGCAGTCTTCGGCGGTGTGCTCGTCGGCATCGGTTGCGGGATCTCGTTCCGCGTCGGCGGCTCGTCTGGCGGCTTCGATATCGTAGGTTCGATCGTGACCCGCTTCCGCGATTTCCCCGTCGGCAATGTGATCGTCGGACTAAACGGCATCGTCATCCTTGCGATGGGGTATCTCGAAGGCAACTGGGATCTTGCTCTGGCATCCATGGTCTCGATCTATATTACCGGCAAAGTCGTTGACCTGATTCATATCAGTCATATCAAAGTCACGTTGTTTATTATCACTGACAAAACGGAAGCATTGCTGGAACGACTGCTGACACTGCCGCGCGGGGTTACGTTGATGAAAACTCAGGGCGCTTTTTCCCACAAAGAAAAAGATATGCTGATGACCGTCACGACCCGCTATGAACTGGCTGAACTGCGGGAAATCATCAAGCAAACCGATCCCACCGCTTTCGTGAATATCGTGGAAACGGTTGGGGTGATGGGCGCGTTTCGGCGTCGTTAAGCGTTTTCTTGAAAGAAGCGGCCGTTTTCAAACGGCTGCTTCTTTGTTATAATAATCACAGCGGTTCCTTCACAATTTTAAAGGGTTCAGCTTTACCCCGTATTTCACAGGCTTTTTGCTTTTCCGATTTAGGATTGATTCCGCGGCGAATGATTCTGAAAGGAAAGGGTGATGGGTGTGGAAATGGAAACGGTAAGACTGGAACAAATCGTAAAGAAGTGGTTTCCGGATATGCTGCCTTTTCTGAATCAAAAGGAACTGAACTCTACGATTCTCCTCCGAGATGGCTTAACCATCTTGGAACCGCAGGATGCACTGGAGATTATTCAATTCAGCATCTGCGAACATCAAAACCCGGCGTTGCTTCATTAAAATATGTAACGCTTCCATGCAGGATGAGGTCGTTTCTTCTGCTTATGCAGGGGAAACGACTTTTTGCGCTCTTCTCGTCTATGAAACTCTGAAACTTTTTACCAATTATGACATTCCTGTTCCCTCTAGGGGCCCCTCTTCCGATATAATTAACAGCGAGTGCATACAAGGGAGAGATATCATGTGAACATCATCTGGACATTACTACTTCTGGCCTTGGGAACAGGCAGCGGAGCAGCGCCTCAAGAGCAGGCTGCGGGGAACGAAGCCGTGCAGGCGAACACGATGTGGACATCGGTCGCGCACACTTTTAAGGTTAATCTAGCAGAAGGTCGCCTGGACAATCCTATCAAACCATCGGATTTGAAGGTAGACCCGCAGGTAGATGCTCCGAAAGTGAAGGGGATTTACGTTACAGCTTACAGTGCCGGGGGATCCCGCATGGATCAGCTTGTTGATCTCGTCGATCAGACCGAGCTGAATGCGATGGTCATCGACATTAAGGACGATTTAGGGTATATCACATACAAGACGGATAATTCCGATCTCATCAAATGGGGGAAACCGCAGCCGTTCATCCGCGACATCGATGCGTTAATGGCCCGTTTGCAGAAGCATGATATTTATCCAATCGCCCGGATCGTCGTGTTTAAGGATACGATTTTAGCCAAGAAGCATCCGGAGCTTTCCTTCCGCCATAAGGACGGATCGGTATGGAGCAACGGCAAGGGCGACAGCTTCGTAAATCCTTATAACAAAGAGGTCTGGGATTATAATATTGAGATTGCGAAGGAAGCAGCAAAATTAGGCTTTAAGGAAATTCAATTCGACTACGTGCGTTTCCCGGAAGGCTTCGAGAAGCGAGCAGACAGTCTAATCTATACCAAAAATGAGATGAGCCGCGTTGATGCCGTCTCCTCATTCGTTAAATACGCCAAGGAGCAGCTGGAACCGTTGGGGGTTCGGGTGTCCGTTGATATTTTCGGGTACGCCGCATCTGTGCCTGCGGCCGAAGGCATCGGCCAGGATTTTGTGAAGATCTCCGACAACGTGGACGTCATTTCTCCGATGATTTATCCAAGCCATTATACAACCGGATGGTTTAATGCCAAAGACCCTGACAAAGCTCCTTACCAGACCATTAAGGGTGCGGTGCAGGATACTCAGACCAAGCTCGCGGAACTTGGCGAGAAGCAGCCGATCATTCGTCCGTGGATTCAAGACTTTACGGCCAGCTGGCTGGGAAGCGGTCATTATATCAAATACGGCAAGCATGAAGTGGAAGAACAAATTCGGGCGCTAAAGGAAATGAAGGTGGATGAGTTCCTGCTCTGGAACGCCTCCAACCGTTATACTTCCGGCGTCGATTATGAATAATAAAGCTGCACCGCCGTCGAACCCGGGCCTGTTGCCCGGGTTCGGGTTTGGTTGGGCTTGTACTCAAGTAACTACTATGATCGGAGTTAAGTGGTTTTATGAAACAAACGTATACCCTGAAGCAGAAATATGCTCAATTTTTACGCATTTTAGTTCCGATTCTGATCACCCAGGTCACGATGTCGTTAATGACCTTCTTCGATACGATGATGTCCGGCCATGCAAGTCCGGCAGACCTGGCGGGAACAGCGATCGGATCAAGCCTTTGGATTCCGGTGCAAACCGGTCTCAGCGGGATCCTGATGGGCATCACGCCCATCGTGTCTCAGCTCGTAGGGGCCGGAGAGAAGAATAAAGTAGGCTATCATGTTATTCAGGCAATCTGGTTATCGGTAGCCGTGAGCCTGGTTGTCCTGCTGGCCGGTGCACTGTCGGTCTCCCCTGTGCTGAATTCGATGGGCCTCGAGCCCAAGGTTCACCATGTGGCTTTCTATTTTCTCGTGGCGATTTCCACAGGAATCGTTCCATTGTTTGGTTATATCGTGCTGCGTTCGTTTATCGATGCGCTCGGGCAAACGCGCATATCGATGATGATTACGCTGATCTCGCTTCCGTTAAACGTAGGCGCCGGATACCTGCTGATTTTTGGCCGCGGCGGCTTCCCCCGTCTTGGCGGCATCGGCTCCGGAATCGCTACGGCTTTTACGTATTGGTGCATTTTCCTGATTGCCTTGTGGATCGTGCATCGGAAGGAACCGTTCGCGGCGTACGGCGTGTTCGGCAAGCTGCATCGCGTATCGCTGACCAAATGGTGGGAGCTGATGCGAATCGGCGTCCCGATCGGCTTCGCGATCTTTTTCGAGACGGCGGTCTTTGCCGCGGTGACGCTGCTGATGAGCCGGTTCGATACCGTCACGATCGCGGCTCACCAAGCGGCGAACAACTTCGCCTCAACGTTGTACATGATCCCGCTCAGCATCTGTCTGGCGCTGACGATCCTCGTCGGCTTCGAGACCGGTGCTGCCCGGCTCAAGGACGCCCGGCAATACGCGGCGCTTGGTATCGGCACCGCTGCCGCTATGGCATTGGCCACCGCTGTCCTGCTGATGCTGTTCCGTACAGGTGTCGCCCAGCTCTACTCCAGCGAACCCGAAGTTGTATCGCTAATCAAGCACTTCCTGGTATACGCGATCTTCTTCCAGATGTCCGATGCCATTGCGACGCCCACCCAAGGCGTGCTGCGCGGGTATAAGGACGTCAGTCCCGGCTTCTGGATCTCGTTGCTTGCCTACTGGATCATCGGCCTGCCACTGGGATACTTCCTGGCCAACTACACGTCGCAAGGCCCTTACGGATACTGGATTGGCCTCATTACCGGGCTGGCTGTGGCCGCTGTCTTGCTGCTATATCGCCTAATCATGATCCAACGCCGTATAGCCAGCCGCCTGATTCATCCGGCGGAATCGCCATAAGAGAAGCCCGTGACCTTCCTTCGGTCACGGGCTTCTGTCCTTAGCGCGGTTCGCTGATGGCCACGACGTACCCTGCCCCAGGCACCAGCCGCTTCTTCTCCACAATCGTCAGCTCCGTGATTGTAGGAGCGGGCAGCACTTGCCGCTGCAAATGCTCTTCCGCCGCGGCAAACGCCTCTTCCTCCCCATCGGCGGCAATGACAATCGTAAACGGACCGGCGGAGGTCTCGGCCTCCAAACGATACAGGTACATGTAAGATCCCCCTCTGATCCTTAAGCTCAACTTATTATAGCATGATAGCAGACTTACCCATATCGTGGAGTTCCATCAACGGGCATCAAAAGAAGCCGTCCCATCAAGGGAACGGCCCCCGTCATCTCTAACGGTTACTTAGCATAGGGATTAAATTCGTTGGTATACAGATCCTCCGGTTTCAACTGTCCCTCCTTCAGTTCGCCCTCGTTAACCAACCAATCGATCCAGCGCTGGTATTCATCCGGAGTGATCACCCCTCCTTCCGTAGCAATCCCCGGGCTCCTCCAGTATTTCAGATTCAGGGTTGCGTCTTTGCCGTCTCTCTTCTCAACGATGCTCTCCATTCGCTTGATCACTTCTTCTCGCGGCGTGGTGCGCTCCCACTCGATCGCTTTCGCGACGCCTTCAACGAATTGCCTTACTGTATTCGGGTTGTTCTTAATATACTCCTCAGTAAAAAAGTAATCCCCTGCCGTAAACTCCGTCTGATAAACGTCGATATCCTTGAATAATTCCACGAGACCGCCTTTTTCCAAAGCCCGGTCTCTCGCTACGCCGCTTAAGAGAACAACATCGATCTGACCGCTGCGCAAAATTTGCTCCGCATTTCCCGAAGGCACGGTAACCAGGGTTACTTGGCTGATTTCTTTATCGGTTAATCCGCCGAATCGCAAGTAATCCTTGGTCATAAATTCCAAATGCGCGCCTAACGTGTTAACACCAACCTTTTTGCCGATAAAATCTTTAGCCGTCCGGATCGGGCTTTCCTCCAGCACATAAGCGCCGATGTACGTATCTTTATCGCTGCCGTACGAACCGACCACCGATTTGATCTTGACGTTCTGGGCCACCGATTTAATGATCGCCCCGTTAAACGCCGACCCAAAATCGGTCTGCCTCGTCGCCGTTAATTGAATGCTCTCTGGACCACCTGTTGTGCTGCCGATAGACTCCAGCTTCACATCCCCCAGAAACCCAAGATCCTCAGCCAGCTCCGGAAATGACACCGCACCCGGGGATGAATTGTATTGGAGCACCTTATCTTCGCCCCCGTTTGCCCCGGCTTTGCCTCCAGCGCAACCCGCCAGCAAGGCCCCGGCAACCAGCGCCACTGCCAGCAGTGTTATGGATTGTCTCCTTGATTTATGCATTTGCTCACACCGACCTTTATGTTCGTTTGGAATTAGATCAAAGCGGATGGCGCTTCTTGGCGTGAAGGATAAGCGGGAACCGATAATCCTAAATTGCCTCGTAATGTGGTGCTCTCATATTCCGTACGGAACAAACCCCGCCGCTGCAGCTCCGGAATGACAAGCTCGACGATATCGCGAAATCCTTCCGGGAACGTAGGCGGCATGATGTTGAAGCCGTCCGCCCCTTCATTCAGGAACCATTCCTCCAGTTGGTCGGCGATCTGCCCCGGCGTACCTACGATTTCCCGGTGCCCCCGTGCTCCGGCAATATGCTCATACACCTCGCGGATCGTGGTTAATCCTTCACGTTCGGCCAGCGCCCGGATCAGATTGGAGCGAATCTGCGGATTCGTCTTGTCCTCGGACGCTGCAAATTCCGGCAGCGGGGCATCCACATCATAGCCCGTCAGATCGGTCCCGATGAAGTTAGACAAATACTCCAAGCCAACTTCCGGCAAAATGTAGCTGTTCAGCTCCTTCCGCTTGGCAATCGCTTCTGCCTCCGTCTTCGCCACCGTGATGAACACCCCCGGCATGATTTTTAGATCATCCGGCTTACGTCCATACTTCGCCAGTCGGCCCTTCACATCCCGATAGAACGTTTGGGCTTCCTCCAGCGTCTGCCATGCGGTGAAGATGACCTCTGCGGTTTTGGCTGCCAGCTCTTTGCCTGCCTCCGACGAACCCGCTTGTACGATGACTGGGTGCCCCTGCGGCGTGGAAGGTGCGTCCAGCAGCCCCTGAACTTTAAACCACTCGCCTTCAAAATCCAACGGATGAAGTTTCTCGACGTCCAAGATTCGACCGCCTTCCTTGTCAAGGACAATCGCCTCCCGTTCGATGGAAAGCCAGAGCTTCTTCACGACTTCCACAAACTCATCCGCCCGTTCATATCTGCGGGCATGCTCAAGATGTTTGGGCTTGCCGAACAGCAGCGATTCCCGCTCATTGGCAGAGGTGACGACATTCCATGCCGCGCGCCCCTTCGACAAGTGATCGATCGCCGCGAATTTCCGTGCCACTTGATAAGGCTCATTATAGGTTGTCGTCAGCGTCGCGGTGAGGCCGATATGTTTAGTGACAGACGCAAGCGCGGCGAGAATAATCAGCGGATCCAGCTTAAGGGCCGATGCTGCCTGGTTACCAGAAGGGCGCAGGCCAAGGACGTCGGCGAAGAAGATCATATCAAACTTCCCTTGTTCAGCTAACCGTGCCAAGTCCTGCAAGTACTCGAGGTCGAACGTACGATGAGCCTCAGTTCGCGGATGCCGCCAGCTCGCCACGTGATGCCCCGGCAAATTAAAGAAAGCTCCCAATTTCATTTGCTTGTTTGACATCGTTCACCACTCCTAGTTTTCCAATTTGTTTAGTCATATTTTGACTATAAGAAAAACGTCGATTGACGTTATTCCCAACCTTAATCTCGTCAATTAGCCGTTCGTCTGCGTATTCCATTTCGATAATTTGCGTTCTAAACTTACTAAACCGTAGTTAATGATCAGACCCAGCAAGGAGATGGCAAGAATCCCCGCATACATCTTCGGAATTTCGAAGTTGTACTGCGAATACGTGATCAAATACCCGAGCCCTTCCTTCGCCCCGACCATCTCAGCGGCAATCAATACGAGAATCGCCCCTGTCCCAGCCATGCGGATTCCGGTAAAAATCGTTGGCACGGAGGCCGGCAAAATCACCTTCAAGAACAGCTTGGAAGAGGATAACTTCATCGACTTGGCGGACTTGATGAGCAAGGGGTCGACGTTGCCAACGGCCGCGATCGTATTCAGAAGGATCGGCCAGGCGCAAGCAAAGAGGACAATTGCAATTTTGGAGGTCTCCCCAATACCAAGCAGCAGCATAAACACCGGAAGCAAGGCCAGCGCTGCGGTATTCCGGAACAGTTCAAGGATCGGATTTAGCAGCTCCCGCGCTGTAGGGTACCAGCCAATGATGAGTCCTAACGGAATGGCCACAATCAAGGCCAACAGAAATCCGGTCAGTGATCGGACAATACTTGCCGAAAAGTGTTGGAGCAATTCACCCGAAGTGATCAAGTGAACCAGGGACCTCACTACCTCAGTGAACGGCGGCAAAAATGCCGGATCGACCAGCCCCAATCGGGGAGCGGCTTCCCATAGCAGAAACAAGCCAATCAGAACAATCGATTGCCGTACCAATTTGCGCAGACCTGCAACCAGAGCTACTTTTAAATTCCTTGCCGGCAGGCTTGCTGGGACGGACTTTGCGGTTTCCATTCGTATCCACTCCTTTTTTCGTTTAGATATAAGCTCCTTGATACACCGGCTCGTGAAGCAGATTCCAGACTTCATGACGGATCTTGACGAAATCGGGATGGGAGCGAACATCCGCATCGTCGAGTCTCGACTTGAGCGGGACATCGACGATATGCCTAACCGTACCTGGGCCTGGTGTGAGAACGACAACCCGTTCCCCCAGATAAACAGCCTCATCAATCCCATGGGTGATAAAAATAATCGTCTTTTTCGTTTGCCCCCAAATCCTTAACAGTTCCCCCTGCAAAGATTCCCGCGTCTGGGCATCCAATGCCGCAAACGGTTCATCCATCAGCAGCACATCCGGGTTAAACGCAAGGCTGCGAGCGATCGCGACGCGTTGCTTCATCCCGCCGGACAGCTCATGCGGATATCGGTCGCCGAAGGATGCCAGGCCGACAAGGGAGAGAAAATGATCCGCTTGTTCCTTCCTTTCCTGCTTGGGCACCCCTTTGGCCTCCAGACCAAACTCAATATTGCCCCGGGCCGTCTTCCAAGGAAATAAGGCGTATTGCTGAAACACAATGCCGCGATCTAAACCTGGACCGATAATTTCCTCGCCATCCATCAGAATTCTCCCGCGGGTCGGAGCGGACAAGCCGCTGATCATATCCAGCAGCGTTGATTTACCGCAGCCGCTTGGCCCAACCAGCGTTAGAAATTCTCCTTCCCTGACGGTAAAGTTCAGATCCTTGACCGCCGTAAATTGTTGAGCTGCCCCGCTTTTTTTAGGGTCACGGACGGTGAACGTTTTCGTCACATTCTCGAACTTGATTTTTGCATGTTCTGACATTCCATCTACCTCCCCATTGTTTCATTGGAACAAAAAAGGCCCAGTAGACAAGACGCAAGCGTCTCTGTCTGCTGAGCCTCCGGTGACCCGGTCAGCGATATTTTAAATTCCAACTATTTCGATGTGATTATATTAACATCTTGGATTTCTTTGTCAACCCCTCAATGGATTTGAATTTATAAAAAAAGGAGCCAGGTCATAAACCCGACTCCCTTAGTTAATAAGGCCTAGCTCTAAATATTATTACTGCGACAACCGCGATGCCAGCTCGTACAGCTCCATGTTAAACGGCTTCTTCGTGCTAACGACCTTCTCGATGTCGGTCAATACCATTTCTCCGCCAATCACGCCGCAGGCTTTGTTCGATTCGCCCGCAATGAGGCTGCGAACGGCAAAGTCGCCGAGACGGCTGGCCAAGTTACGGTCAAACGGGGTAGGCGATCCGCCGCGTTGAATGTGACCCAGCACCGTTGCACGTGGTTCAACAGAGGGTTGACGTTGCTTGATCGCTTGTACTACGTCCTCGCCGCTGCCAACGCCTTCGGCTACGATCACGATGCTGTGGCGTTTCCCTTTTTCAAAGTTCTGCTTCATGCGGTCTGCAACTTCGTTCAGGTCAAACGGTACTTCCGGTACAAGGATCGTCTCTGCACCTGCAGCCAAACCAGCATGCAGCGCGATATCGCCGCAATGACGGCCCATCACTTCAACAACAGAAGCCCGTTCGTGAGAGGACATCGTGTCCCGCAGCTTGTTGACCGCATCCACAACGATGCTAACTGCGGTATCAAAACCGATGGTGTAATCCGTAAAGGAGATGTCATTGTCGATCGTCCCCGGCAAGCCCATTGTCTTAATGCCCAGCTTGCTCAGCTTCTCTGCCCCTTGATAGGAGCCGTCGCCGCCGATGACCACAAGGCCGTCGATGCCGTGCTCACGCAAAATATCCGCGCCTTTCTGTTGGCCTTCCGGCGTCTTGAACTCCAGGCAGCGTGCGGATTGAAGAATCGTACCCCCGCGCTGAATGATATCGCCAACACTGCGAATGTCCATTTGGAAAATGTCATTATTCAGCAAACCTTGATAGCCGCGTTGAATCCCGTAAACTTCCAGACCGTAGTACAACCCGCTGCGGACAACGGCGCGTACAGCTGCGTTCATCCCCTGGGAGTCTCCTCCGCTGGTAAGCACTGCGATTTTTTTAACTGCTGACATGATAATTCCTCCTAATTCAGTTGTAAGTAAGTTAACAAATGCACGAAATCTTAAAGATGCTTGCGAATCCACAGGCTGTTAGCGAAAAAGAACAACCGCATCAACGGGCTCCGGCGCATCAACCGTTTGGATACCTCGCGGATTTCGTCCTGCTGGCTGACCTTCGGATCCGATAAATACAAGGCCAGCAGGCCTTCAATGATCATTTTATGAAACGAGGAAGCCGGCAGCTTCCGGATATCCTGCCGCGCTCCCTCGACGATCAACGTGATTCGGCTCAACATCGTTTCCTTGCTATCGTAGTAACTGCAAAAGTTCAAATCCCCGCCAAGCTCATCCTCCGCTTGGTCAATCAAGTAGTCCAGCAGGATATGCAGCCCGCAGACATGCGGAAAATAAGCCGCGTGGATCGTCTTGGCACTTCGTTCATCCAGCCCTTTGTGACTGGACGCCAGGAACAACATAAACACCCCAAGGGTGGAGCCTGTCGCTGCCGCGAATTCATTCCATCGCAAATGCGGCGCACGGTGCTCATGTTCAGCCCACCAGCTGAGCAGCTTCGCCTCGCGTTCCTGCGGGTCGATGTGCTTGTACACCTGCAAATCGGTATAAAGTCCTACAAGATCAACGATGTACGGCATAGCTGCCGAGTAACCCTGCAATTCAGCAATTTGGGTCTGACAAGTCTTCACCAGTCGGTGCAAATAACCGCCATCATTCTGCTCCTCGCGAAGGGCATAGTAATTTCGCAGTTGTGCCTCCGGGTTCACCGCGTCGAGCATGCTCTGGTGCAACAGCCGGAAATCCTCAGGATCCTTGGAGGTGCTTCGGTCACATAAATTGTCCAAATAATCACTGATCGTTTGAAACGCAACGATAAGCGGAATCAAGACGTGACGCATCGGCAAATTGGCAGCCGCATATACGGCACCGCCCTGGCAATGGAACTTCTTCGTCGCGATGCTGGCCAAAGCTTGTCGCCTTAGCTCAGGATCGGGAATCGCATCGGCATCCTTCCGCCAACGCTCCAACTCCTCATGGACATCCGGCAAAATAAATTTATAAACCCGACTCATCAGCCGGATCGGCTCCTTCGGGAATTGGTTTCGGCTTTGCTCAAGTTCAATCAATGGCTTGCCTCCACTGCGTTGTTAATACGGCCTGTCTGAAAACCAATCTATATTATAATATGATCCAACTTTTAGCACAAATAAACAAAATCACATATGTCTTTTGACCGAGGGCTCTTCCTGGACCGTCCGGTACCAAATCAGCAAATCATTAATCTGGCTGGCCAGCTCGGCGATCTCCCCGTTCAGACGACAGCTGCGCTCAAAGTCGGTCTCTTCGCTCATTTCGTTCAGCTTGTGCTCAATAGATTGCTCCAGCATCATCACTTTCGTAGGAATTCTACCGCGGACTTCCTCCCAATAGGCGATCATCGCCAGCCGTTTATCCAGCTCATATTCGTCAAAAGGGCGCTCCAGCATCGGCACATGGATATCCAGCCGCTCATCGTATACAAATCCTTCGATCATGGCGTCTCGCCTCCTTCTTAAGATTAGTATAAAGGATTTTCGTCAACAAAACGGAAATTTTATTGCCGCTGAACCTCTGGATTTCTGGTATACTGCTAGCGTAAAGCAAAAAAATGATGTGACTGCAGAAACGGAGTACATAAACCCCATGAATCGGAAAATGACGGCCCGCACAGATATCGCATGGCTGCGCGCCTTTACCTTTACCATATACGGAACAAGTGTCCTTGTTTCCTCTTACTTCCCGCTATTCTACGCCCAGTTGGGATTTTCGACCAGTCAAATCGGCTTGCTGTACGCGCTGGGTCCGATGATCTCCGTCGTCTCTAATTTGCTGTGGAGTCTAGCCAGCGACCGTTACCAAACGATTAAGAAAGTTCTGCTCATCCTATTGATCGGGCAAATTGCGCTGACCTTTCTTTTATCGGCATCGACCTCATTTTCGATCATCATGGCGGTTATTACGTTGTTTTACTTTTTCTTCTATCCGGTCTTTCCGTTGTCGGATACGATCTCGATTACAACCGCCAAGCAGCATGGCATCCATTTCATCTCCATCCGTCTGTTTGGATCGTTCGGATATGCTTTCTTTGCTTTGCTTATCGGCTACGTACTTGCCCGAATCGGCTCCTCCAATACGATGTGGGTGTCGATTGCCATCGCCGGCCTTGCGCTAGGATTCATCCTGTTCGTCAAGGACCAGCCAACCACTGTGGCGAAGATGGACCTATCAGGCATTTGGGGGATTTTGCGGCAGAAAGAGCTGCTCTGGTTCTTTGGCTGCGTCTTCTGCCTGGCGATTGGCATGCGAATGAACGAAGCGTTTATTTCGATCAGCCTGAAGGAGCTGGGAGCGGGCGAGAATCTCATCGGTTGGGCAATGCTCGCCTCATCGCTGTCGGAAATCCCCATATTTATCTACCTCAGCTTCCATGGGGAAAAATATAAAGAACTGCCGCTCCTGCTGATCGCCAGCCTGATGTTCGCCGTCCGGTTCCTGCTGATGGGGTTGACCGGGTCGCCTTACGGTATCCTGGCGATCCAGGCGATGCACGGCGTGACGTTTGGTATTTTCTATGTCACAGCCATCCGCATGCTCACCCGGCTGATCCCCGACGAATTCCGGGCCACGGGCATGGCCTTGTACACCATCGTCTGGTCAAGCCTCGCCGGACTGCTCAGCGGAACCTTCGGCGGCGTGATGTTTGAACAGCTCGGGCGCCAACCGTTCTATCTGACGGCGATGGGCGCGGCACTGGTCGCCTGCATTGGGTTTGCCAGCCGTTATTTTCAGAAGGGACCGGGAGAGAGCACTCCCTCAAAATTCGAGCATAAAGCCTAAAAAATCAAGGCGAAGTGCCATCACGGCGCTTCGCCTCTTGTTTGTCTCTGTTCAAAGGACAAGTCTTCCTATATAATAGTTATTATCAGATGATAGTACCTGGTGTTAAATTTGATAAAGCAGGTGAAAACGCATGGATTTCGCTTTGTTTCGGGATATCCTTCAAACCCGCCGCAGTATCCGGGAATTTACGCAAGAGCCTGTCAGCATTTCCGATATCGAGGATCTTATCGACTGCGCTCGCTATGCGCCCAGCGACACGAATTCGCAAACCTGGGAATTCATCGTCGTGATGAACGCAGATAAAATCAAGCAGATTGAGGATTTTACCTGGGCCAGCCTGCATGAAATCGCAGCACGTGCCACCGAACAGGGGAAGGATCGGGAAGCCAAGCTGCTTGTAAAATCGTTTGGTCCTTATGCTACCGCTTTTTCCGGCGCTCCAGCGTTAATCGTAGTTCTGTCTACGCCGTACACATCGAAGTTCCGTGAACGAATTTTTGACCCGATCTCCTTCGTCACGCCTGAAATTTGGGAAGAAGAAGGACTGAAGAGCAGTTGTCTGGCCGCACAAAACCTGATGCTGGCCGCACATGCCAAAGGCCTGGCCACTTGTCCGATGACCGGACCAGTACTGCTCGCCGAAGATAAATTGCGCGAATTCCTCAACATTCCTGCCGATCGCGGAGTGAATATGGTCATCGCGCTGGGTCATCCGGCGATCTCACCCAAGCCGGTGCCGCGGAAGGACGTATCCGAGATTTTGCGGATCGTAGAGTAAAGAACATGAAGAGGCTCTTTCCAGCAACCTGTTGGAAAGAGCCTCTTTCTGATCTGGCTTAGGACAACCGGCCGTAAGCCTTCAACGTTTTCAAAATCTCGACAGTAAGCCAACCGCGCCATTCCTGCTCGCCCGCCGGGCTGACCGCCGGGAACGTCAGCGCCCATCCACCATCCTCCTGCTGGGTGCTGATCAACCAATCGAGGTGCTTCATGGTGTCTTCCTCCGAGATGAGCTTCGCCGCGTAACTCTCCGGCGTTGGTGCGTAGTCCAGCACTTTATGGACGTACCCCTCCGCCAGCGGATCCCGCTCAATCCCGTTTGGTCCGGTCAGCCAGGCATCCAACCTGGATAGCGCCTTCACCGCCCGCTCCTGATCCGGTACGTGTTGCAGGAAGGAAATCCACTGGACAGCGTCATGATAATCCCCGGGAAGGCCTTGCTCTATACATTCCCAGAGAAAGGCGATATTTTTTTGGAACCAATCTTCATGAAAAAAGTCAGTGCGTTCCTGTTGCCCCAGCAACATGCCGATGATGCTTCCCGTCGGGTTGATCGAGGGAACCCCGTCCTGCTCGGTCGTCCACCACGGTGCATGCGGATATCGGTTCACTTCCGTAGTTGCCCGCGGCAAGCCGCCGCCCGACAGTGTCATAATGCGCAAGTAACGAAGCACACCGTCCATCAACTCCGCCCCAAATCCGCTCACCTCGCGAATCACCAACAACGCCGTTTCCGTGGCCACCGGCTGACTATGCGGACCGCGCATATCCGGCTCCAGCGCATGGCCAAAGCCGCCATCTGCGTTCTGGTACGGGCGAAGTGCACGAAGCACCTCCTCCGCGCTACCTCCTTCAAAGTGGTAAGCAAACCGCTTGCGATCGAGCAGCCGGGCATGCGAATAAATAAACGAACCTGCGCGTTCCAGCACATTCCGTTCTTTCATCTACATCCTCGTCTCCTTCATCACTTCGGATTCGAATACCCAATCGGGATTAAAAACAACCTCCCACAAATGCCCGTCGGGATCTTGAAAATATCCGGAATATCCTCCCCAGAACGTGTCGTGAGGTGGAACCACGATCTTCGCTCCTGCGGCTTTCGCTTGCTCCAACACCTCATCCACTTCTGCTTGGCTCGCCACATTGTGGCCCAGCGTAACTTCCGTTGGACTTGGAGCATGAAGCGTTAGACCAGTGTCATGGGCGATATCCGCCCGCTTCCACAACGCCAGCTTCAGTCCCGCCTGCAAATCGAAAAAGGCAACCGCTCCGTGCTCGAACTCTTGGCCTACGATCCCCTCCGTCGCCCAGCCAAGACCATCCCGATAAAAATGCACCGCTCTATCCAAATCCTCCACACCTATCGTTAATACTGACAATCTCGGTTTCATGCATTCATCCTCCTTTTTTTGTCGTAATCAACACGTCTACACGTTCAAGCCGGCGAGATCGGCTTAAATCCGGTACCGCTCAGCCAGCTCCGCTGCGCGCTGATGCAGCTCCTCGCGCATCGCCTGGGGCTCAAGGACTTCCGCATCCCGGCCAAAACCAAAGAAATAGGAAACCGCCCAATCCCATTCCGAACCCGGCAGGGTACATTCGAGCCGCCACTCGGCCTCCCCCACCTGCTGCACCTCCTGACCAAAATGCGGATCCTGCTCCGCCAGCAGCGAACCGCGATACGTCAGCTTCACGCGCAGCCGGAAATCCTCTCTCCCGGTTGACGACCGGGGGGTCGCCCCTTTGGCGGCCTCTCCCCTGCCGCCACCTGCGCCCGGTGGGGGAGGGATCTCAGCCGCCTCAACGAAGCGATCGACGCGGAACGTTCGCTTCTCCCCGTGCTCCAGCGACTCGGCTTCGCAGTACCAGAAGCCGTGCGCGGCGTACACGCGCAGCGGCTTCAACGTCAGCTGCCGGCGATAATTCAGCGAGCGGTACTCCGCTCGGATCCACTTTCCGCCGGCGGCATACGCCATCAAGGCGCTGAGGAACGGCGCCTGGATGCCGCGCTCCGGCACCTCCATCTCCACGTGCCGGAGCAATGGAGCAATTTGCCCCAGCATCTGCTCGGGCAAAGCGGAGCGGATCTTGTCGGCGACGGTCCGTTTCGCCTCGCGAAAAGGGCTGTCGGCGTATTTGCCGATGCCGTCCAAAGCCAGCAGGACGGTCAGCGCCTCCCCGGCGTCCAGCTGCAGCGGCGGCAGCCGAAAGCCGTCCATCAGGCGATAACCGCCGCCCGGCCCTGGAAGCGCAACCAAAGGAATGCCGATTTCCGCCAAGGCCTGCATATCGCGAAGCACCGTCCGCTTAGACACCTCCAGCTTGTCCGCTAAGGATTGCGCGGTCTCCGGGCGCTGCTGCAAGGCCATCACAATTGCCATCATCCGGTCCATTCGGTTCATCGCGCTTGGGTTCCCCTCCCGTTAACATCACTATAGCAAACGAATGGTGACAACTGATTGTCACCAATTCAACCCGTTTATTTTCATTCTAGCTATGTATACAAAAAAACACAGCCCTATAAAGAGCTGTGTCTTTCATTATCGCGCTTAGTACCAAACTTTATAAGTGATCCGTTAAACGGAATTGATCTTATAATTTGATTACGTTAGCAGCTTGAGGACCACGGTTGCCGTCAGTGATTTCGAACTCAACGGCTTGGCCTTCTTCTAGAGTTTTGAAACCTTCACCTTGAATAGCGGAGAAGTGTACGAATACGTCTTCGCCACCTTCAACTTGGATGAAGCCATAGCCTTTTTCTGCGTTAAACCATTTAACTGTACCTTTCAAATGAACAACCTCCTAAAAATAATCGCCATCATTGACGAATACCCATATTATACTCTATGCCCACCGACAATGCAACGTGTCTGTTTGCCCACAACTTTTCGCACGAAAAACGCCGCCAGAATCGTATGGTTTCATTTGCTTTCCTCGGGGGCGTGAGTTATCATTTTACATAAAATATTCCCACTATACTGCGGGTTTCATACCTGCGGAGCAAAGCCAAAGATTGGAGAACGTCAGAGATGATCAAAAAACACGAAATATACAAAAAAGACAAATGGAATATGATGACGGTAGAAGTTCAGGGCAGATACATCGTTCTCCGTGAAATTTCCGACCAATGGGGCGAGGAATCGCATACCTTCCTCAGTCGCCCAGCCATGATGGATTGGGTGAAACGCCGGTTCCCGAAAGAGGAATATGCCGGCAACGAGGCGGAATGGAATGAAATTATGAACGCGTTTAAACAGGTGTAGCCCGCCATTCAATCTCGTACGAAACGGAGCATGGATTATGATGGACACTTCCAATCTCTTGATCTTCATTATTTGCGCTTTTGCGCTGGGCATCGTGGTCATCCTGAACAAGGATCGGCTGGAGCCGCGTCTTAGGCGTGGTCTTGCCCTAGCCTCCGTCGTGCTGATTGCACTGGCGTTTGGGCTGATGATTTACAGCTTCCTTGTTTGATCCCCTATATTTCCTGCAGCAGGCGGTCATACTAAGAAAATGCCCAAAGCGAACCGACCCTAGGGCTTGGATCACGTTGGGCTCCCGACATTCTTAAGGGAGGTTTTCTTGGTATGCGATCGAAGCGCATTTCGCGTGCGATTCCCCTGTTGCTCACCGGCTCCCTGCTCGCTGCCGCATTCCCGGGCAGTGCTGCGATGGGCCAGCCGACCTTATTTTACCCAGACCAAAGGAGGATTCCGATGAGCACTGTAATGAAACGTTCTGAAGTGCCCAAAGAGCACACATGGCAGCTCCAGGATTTGTTCCCGGATCAAGCTGCTTGGGACAAATCGTATAACGACCTTAAGGCGTTGAAAGACAAAGCCTCCGAATTCGAAGGCAAACTGACGGATGCACAACATATCAAAGCCGTGTTTGAACTGGAAGATGAGCTTTCACTGCAAATTGAGCGGCTCTACGTATACGCCCATCTTCATCATGATGAGGACACCACCAACCCTACATATCAGGCCCTAGTGCAAAAAGCGAAAAAGTTAAGCGTCGAAGTCAGCGAGGCCTTGTCATTTATTACGCCGGAAATTTTAGCCCTGCCGGAGCAGGAGCTCGACAAGCTGATTGACGATCCTGCGCTGGGGGATTACAAGTTCACCTTGCAGGAAATCAAACGCGAAAAGGCGCATGTTCTCAGCAAAACGGAAGAAGCGTTGCTTGCCCAAGTGGGCAATTTGTCGCAGGCGCCGCAGCAAATTTTTGGCATGATCAACAATGCCGATATGAAATTCCCGAAAATCAAAGACGAAAACGGAAACGAAGTGGATTTAACCCACGGCAGCTACATTCAGTTCCTGGAGAATCCTAACCGCGAAGTTCGCGAGCGGGCATTTAAAGCAGTTTACGAAACTTATCGGAAGCAGAAAAATACCATCGCCGCTACGCTGAGCGCGAACGTGAACAAGAACATGTTCTACTCGCGGGTTCGCAAATATCCTTCCGTGCTGGAAATGTCTCTCTATGGGGACAACATTCCGAAGGAAGTGTATACGAACCTGATCGACGCCGTGCATGAAAGCTTGCCGCTCCTGCAACGTTACATGAAGCTGCGCAAGAAGCTGCTGGGCGTTGACGAACTGCATATGTATGACTTGTTCGCTCCGCTCGTTGAGGAATACAAGTGGGAAATCCCTTATGAAGAAGCGAAGAAAATGGTCGCGGAAGGACTCCAGCCGCTGGGCGAGGAGTACCTGAAGGTGCTTCGCGAAGGCTTCGAAAACCGCTGGATCGATGTGTACGAGAACGAAGGCAAACGCACCGGCGCTTACAGCTGGGGCGCTTACGGAACCCATCCTTACGTGCTGCTCAACCATAAGGACAATCTGAACAGCATGTTCACTTTGGCGCATGAGATGGGGCACGCGTTGCATTCGTATTTTTCGGATGAAGCCCTGAAATACCGTGATGCCCAATACACCATTTTCCTGGCTGAGGTCGCTTCGACGACCAACGAAGCGTTGCTGATGGATTATCTGCTTAAGAAATCCACGGATCCGAAACAGAAGCTGTACCTGCTGACTTACTACGCTGACCAGTTCCGGACCACGTTGTTCCGGCAAACGATGTTCGCCGAATTCGAGAAGCTCATCCACGAGCGCGCAGAAGCCGGCGAATCGCTTACACCGCAGGAACTGTCGGAAATTTATTACGACTTGAACGTGAAATACCATGGCAAAGACATGGTTGTGGATCAGGATATCGAAATGGAATGGGCACGGATCCCTCATTTCTATACGAGCTTCTACGTTTATAAATACGCTACCGGCTTCTCTGCAGCGACCAGCTTCTCCAAGCAAATTCTTGAAGAAGGCAAACCGGCGGTTGACCGTTATCTCGGCTTCCTGAAGAGCGGCGGCAGCGACTATTCGATTAACATTCTGAAAAAAGCCGGGGTCGACATGTCTTCGCCGCAGCCGATCCGCGAAGCGATGAGCGTGTTCGAGAACGTGATCGAGCAAATGGAACAGTTGACGAGTTAACCTGTCCTGGCCCCTATCGACTACAAAATCCCTTGCCCCAAGCGGACAAGGGATTTTATACTGTCCTAGAAGGAGGTGTACCCTCATGAAAATCCAATGGTCCCTAATTCTGGCTTTGGTCTTTGCCTTGATTACCGCCGTCTTTGCAGTGATCAACGTCGATCCGGTGCAGGTCAATTTGCTGTTTGGCTCCGTCAGCCTTCCGTTAATTTTGCTGATCCTCGGCAGTACGTTGCTTGGCGGTATCATCGTCGGGGCGTTTGGCATTTACCGCGGTTATCGACTGCAACGCGAAGTTAAGGGCCTGCATGCGAAGCTTGTACATATCCAGGAAGCTACCGGCTATGTTTTCCCGGAACCGGAGAAGCCAGAGCGCGGTAAAAAGAAGAAAGCTGCCAGCCATGAAGCTGAAACGGAAGCTGAATCGGCGGAGGAGGACTCCCCCATCCAGTCTTAATGCGGACTAAAGCATCCCACCTATCTTAAGGAGGTTTCCCATGAATATTCAACCGAATGAAACCTATATTTTAAATTTTCTCAAAACTTTGCTGGACACCCCAAGCCCAAGCGGCTTTACCCACAATATCATGACGCTTATCGGACGAGAGGCCGAAGCACTGGGCGTGCCTTGCAGCTTTAATGAAAAAGGCGGCGCGATCCTGACCATTCCTGGACGCGACTCGTCGCGGCGCATCGCCCTCAGCGGCCATGTGGACACGTTAGGTGCCATGGTGCGCGCCATCCGTTCGAACGGTACGCTGGCGATTACCTCGGTTGGCGGGTTCATGATGAACAGTATCGAGAACGAATACTGCCAAATCCACACCCGCAGCGGACGGGTATATACCGGCACGATCCTGTCGACCCATCCTTCCGTTCACGTCTACAGTGACGCCCGCGATTTCAAACGCGAGGAGAAGAACATGGAGGTCCGGATCGATGAGGTGGTGGAAAATAAAGAGGACGTGCTGAAGCTGGGGATTGGAGTTGGCGACTTCATTTCGTTTGATGCCCGCGCTGTAATCACGCCTAGCGGATTCATTAAATCCCGTCATCTGGACGACAAAGCCAGTGTAGCGGCCTTGTTCGGGCTGATCGAATCGATCCGCCGCGAAGGCTGGACGCCGCGCCATGATCTGGTGTTCCTCATCTCCAACTATGAGGAAGTGGGACACGGTGCCTCCTGGATTCCGGACGGCGTGAACGAAATGATCGCCGTTGACATGGGCGCCATGGGCGATGATCTGAGCTGCAAAGAGACCGATGTCTCCATTTGCGCCAAGGACTCCAGCGGCCCTTATGACTATGAGATGACCACTCGGCTGATTGAACTGGCCAAAGGCCTTGGCATCCCGCATGCCGTTGATATTTATCCGTATTACGGCTCGGATGCCTCGGCTTCCTTGCGGGGCGGCCACAATATCCGCGCCGCGCTGATCGGACCGGGCGTGCATGCCTCGCACGCTATGGAGCGGACGCATAAACTGGCGGTCATCAATACGACTCGCCTGCTTGCAGCTTATGTTGCCGATTAAGGAGCAACGCTGGGGAATCGCCATGGCTTCGGTCATGGCGATTTTTCTCATCATCCTGCTGATGATGAGCTGGGGCAGCCGCTACCTGATCCCCCGCCATTATGAATATCATGAGCTTACCGCAGCAAACGGTGTCAAACTGCATGCCTTAGTCGCCGATCCGGAGCGAATTGAACTGCGGGCGGCGGATCAGCCGTTGGGACGTTACCGCGTGTATGGGATGAACGGCGGTTTCTTCTATAACGATGCTGTGTTGTCGCTGGCAGTAAACAACGATCAGCCGGTGCAAGGCACGGCAGGCTCCTACGGCTCCGGCTGGTTTAACGCCAAATACGCCCGCGGCACGCTCGTCTGGGACGGCGCTGCGGGCAGCTTCTCGGTGCAGGTGGTCTCCGCCGCAAGCGAGCTGGCCGTTACGGACCGCACCCGCTATTTTGCCCAAGGCGGCGTCAGCATGAAGCTGCCGGATGACGCTGGATGGCGGGCCGCAGCGGTAGAAGCCGAGCACCTGCCGAATCCCGATGAGAACCGGCTCCGCTCCGGTCTCGCGTATGATGCCAGCGGCCGGCTGTGGCTGATCGTCACCCCCACCCGCTGCACCGCCGAAGCGTTCCGCACCGCCGTCAAGTCGACCCTGGCCGATGGCGGGCTCGTCGACGGCATCTTCCTCGACGGCGACGGCTCCGCGCAGCTAAACGCCGCCGAAACTAAGCTAAACGGCGATTCTCGCGAATTGCGGCAGATAATTGTGATTCGGTAAGAGAAAAACGCCTGTTCGTTAAATTAACGAACAGGCGTTAATACTAATATTCTGCTATGTAAGTCTTTTATGCACCGCCATTTTGAACAAAAGTAGTGAAAGTAGGTTGATCAACATGAATCGCATTAGGAGCATTAAAAGTCAAAGATAAAAGCACCGCTAAAATAACAACGATTTTAGATTTCATAAACCCCGTTTCACCTCACTCACGATATTCTTAAATTTCTGACAAATCTCTACTGAAGCCATGTGTCTATGAAGTTCAAATAAAACCATAAAATCTAGAAGGGCTACCTTATGATTTATTATATTCGAATTCTCTAGACCTTGCATCAAATAATTAAACCCCAATGAGTAATCTTTTTTACGTAAATAGTAGTGAGTAAGATCA
This sequence comes from Paenibacillus sp. J14, assembly GCF_000518465.1. Lineage (NCBI taxonomy): Bacteria > Bacillati > Bacillota > Bacilli > Caryophanales > Paenibacillaceae > Paenibacillus > Paenibacillus sp. J14. The sequence goes on from NZ_JADQ01000021.1 coordinate 42,527, forward strand.
TACAAAAATTGTATATAACTATTAGGTAGAACTTGGTCCTTATATAAATCATTTGTTTGCTTACGATTGATATATGCTTCAAGTTCCGACTTAAATTGAGCTAAAATATGATCTACATCAATATTATATCGGTTCGCAGCATACATCACATTTGAAATCGAATGTATAAATTCATCAGGGTTTTCTACCATGAACTCAACGTATTCAGGCAGATACTCGATTTCACCGTTCTTGAGCCGATTGACGCAGATATTGGCCTTTGACCATTTTTGAAATAAACTTAACCAATGCTTAGTATCTTCATCCGTTTCACGCACCCAGCTCAAGTCAGCATACTGATAAGTATATTCCAACGCCTTAGCATAATCTTCTCTACCATCATACACTTCTGCACACAATAGTTTCGCGTAAACAATATAAACAAACATCGGTCTGTTAAGCCGACGTTGCATTTCGTAAAATTCCTTTTCTGAGCGCCTGTTACTGAAATAGAGCAAACGTGCTTTGCGTTCCATCTCGAGAGCTAGAACCTCAAGCCGGTCCCACTCCCGAAGCGAACGGTACAGGTTAGCCAAATCCTTAAGCGCATCCAATTGTGTAACTTCATCCAAACGATCTACAAAAGGTTCAAATTGGTAAGCAATTTTGAGGTTGTGAGCTTGATCTGATCCAATCCGAATTTTAAACAGCCGATACTGGCATAAAGCTAACCGCTCGGAATGCTGCCTCGTTTCACTCATAGCCACATTCTCATACAAAATCTCTGCGGCACCATATAATCCCTTCTCAAAGAACTCTTCGGCCATCTCGAATAAGGACGTAGAATACGTCAAATTATCCAGTAACATACATATCGTTCTGCGAATGCAATCCAGCTTGTTTAATTCAGCGCATTTTCGAAGAAACGGCGCCACTCTCCGCCAATCTGGATTTCTCTCTTGCAGATAATCGTTAATATAATGCTCATAAAAATGCCCCATGGGTAAGCCCATGATCTCCGTAATTCGATCCAAATGATCGATGGTTAAGGTGCGGTTACCATTGAGAATATAACTTAACGTCCCCGCATTAATATTTAACTTGGCCGAGAATTGACTTAAGCTTAGCTCATTTTCTTTCATAAAGGAGTGAACTTCCGCCAGAATCGTTGCTGTACTCATTGGCTTTCTCACCACACATTCTTTAGATAAAATGAGGTTGGAATTATATGTATGAAATAAATATATCTTGTTTTCATACTATGGTCAATTTTGGTATTTTACAAGGAAGTAAAAAAATCCTTGCTCTCCCTATTAAGAGACTGCAAGGATTTTACTATGAAGTCATCCTAGTTGGCGTAAAATTCTCCTTCTATTTCCCAACCTATATGTGAATGTAAGGGCTATTGTTGTGGTTTAACTCTTTTCGGTTTCAGGCAAACAAAAAACCTTTAAGCTCCATCACCCGCCCGCTCGAACTGGAGTGTACTTAAAGGTTTTCTATTCTATATGAAAAATCGATTAGATTTCGCCCGCTTTGGGGATTTCGCCGAAATCTATATGAAATTTCATATACATTTCGGCTTCCGAACCGCAAATCCCTCAATTCTATATGAAAAATCGAGTAGATTACGGGGATCACCGCATAATAGAGGAAATGTATGCGAAAAATCGAGTACAATTGGGGTGGCTATCATTCCTGCACCTGTTGCAAGTACAACATCCAAGGCTGGACTGAAATTGCAGCGCAGCGCCCAAGTGCATGAAAACTCACAACCACCCTCACCCGTTCCGTTGGGCTTCGATCTTCTCTGCCAGCTCATTCAGATACGTCCAACGCTCCATCAGGCGGTCCAGCTCCGCCTCCGCTTCCTGCTGTTGTTGCATCAGCTCTTGCAGGCGAACCGCATCGCTCGCCGCCGCTTCCATTTCCTCGGAAATAGCGGCAAGACGTTGCTCGGCGGCCTCGATGGTCGCGTCGATCGTTTCGAACTCCCGTTGCTCGTTATAGCTGAACTTCAGCTTCTCCCCGCGCCCCGCATTGCGGTTGCCCGTGTTGGCATCGGTTGCTGAACCTCCGGAAGCCACAGCATCCGAAGTGCCGGCTTTCCGCGAGCCTGAACCCGCTGAACTGCCTTCGCTCCCTTTTCCAGCACCATGCGCATCGCTGCCCTGTGTCCGTTCCTCGTAATCGCTGTAGTCACCCACATGAACAGCAATGACTCCGCCACCCTCAAATGCCATAATCTTATCCACGGTACGGTCAAGGAAATACCGGTCATGGGAGACCACAAACACGGCGCCGGGGAACTCGTCCAAATACGCCTCCAGCACGGTTAACGTCTGAATATCGAGGTCGTTGGTCGGTTCGTCTAACAGCAAAACGTTAGGCGATCCCATCAGCACGCGCAGCAGATACAGCCGCCGCTTCTCACCGCCTGACAGCTTGCCGATTGGCGTCCATTGCATGTCCGGCGGGAACAAGAAGCGCTCTAGCATTTGCGAGGCAGTAATCCGCGAGCCGTCCGCCGTCGTCACTACCTCTGCCGCTTCCTTGATATATTCGATCACCCGTTGCTGGCTGTCCATTTCCTGATGCTCCTGAGTAAAATAACCCAGCTTCACCGTCTGGCCCAGCACAATTTGACCGGTATCCGGCTCAATTCGCCCGGCGATCATGTTCAGCAGCGTCGACTTCCCGCAGCCGTTGGGACCCACAATCCCAACACGGTCTCCCGGGACCGCCGTATAGGTCAGATCGCCGATGAGCAACCGGCCTTCGATCGATTTGCGCAGCCCTTCGATCTCCAAAATTTTGCGTCCCAACCGCGTTGAAGCCACTGAGATTTCGAGGTTATCGCTTTTGTATTCCGTCTTGGCCGCTTGCAGCTTCTCAAACCGTTCAATCCGCGCTTTCTGCTTCGTCGAGCGTGCCTTGGCTCCGCGGCGGATCCAGGCGAGCTCACCCCGCAGCAAATTTTGCCGTTTCTGTTCGGAGGCCGCTTCTCGCTCCTCACGCTCGCTCTTGAGCTCCAGGAAACGGCTGTAATTCGCCTCGTAGCGGAACAACCGGCCGTGATCCAGCTCCAGCATTATGTTGCAGACGCGGTCCAAAAAATAGCGATCATGCGTAATCAAGAGCAACGCCCCACGCCGTTTCTGAAGATACGACTCCAGCCAAGCAACAGATTCATTGTCGATGTGGTTGGTGGGCTCGTCCATAATCAAGAGCTCCGATGGAAGGATTAACGCCGAAGCAAGCGCAACGCGCTTTCGCTGCCCTCCGGACAAGCTGCCCATATTCTGAGTAAAATCGGTGATGCCCAGCTTGGACAAGACGCTTTTGGCCTCACTGACCAGAGTCCAGGTCTGCAATCGGTCCATCTCCTGGGACAGCCGCGTCAGTTCCGCTTGCCGCCCTGCATCCCCCGGCTCCCGTTCCAGCGCTTCCTCGGCCTCCATATAAGCGGACACCACCTGAAGCTCAGGCCCGCCGCCTTGGAACACGCCGCGCAACACAGAAATGTCCGGGTCATATTCGGGATTTTGCGCCAGAAATGTCACGCGGACATCCCGGTTAATGGCGACTTTGCCGGAGTCGGCTTGTTCCAGACCGGCGATCACCTTCAGAAACGTAGATTTACCCGTTCCGTTGACGCCGATGATGCCGATTTTATCGTTTTCGTCCATCCCAAAGGAAGCGTCCTGAAACAGCACTTTCTCCCCATAGGTTTTGGTCAGATGCTCCACCGTTAATATATTCATACTCGAATCCCTACTTTATCCTATCATCCCGATTCCCCAAGCCAGTAAGCCTGCCACCAGGGAACTGAGTAAATTCACCATATCATTATCCATCCAGCGAAAACCTCGCAGCACTACGGTCTCCTGACCGCAATGCGTCGCTACCTCTACCTCTTTGCCGCAAACGACGCAGCGATGCATATATTGAACCGTCGCGCCCAGCCAGGAGTCGGCGAAGGCCCCGGCCAATCCGGAGATCCCGCCGATCAGCCCCCATTTCACCAGGGTTAGCAATGCCGAGCCTATTCCGACATAAGTGTCATCCCCGGTCCACATCCGCAGCAGCCAAGCCGCCCCGCCGATGCATACCGCACCGGCCAGCGCCGCCGTACTGCCGAGCAGCGTCACTCCGCCTGATGTTCCTGGAGGAACCCGGCGTCCGTTCAGAATCGAACGCGGCTCGCTTTTGCTAAGGCCGCCCCATTCCGTTGCCCACGTGTCCGCCGTTACCGCAGCCATGGTGCCAACGAAGAAGTAAGCCCATGCCGGATCCGGCCAAAGCAGGTTGCCGAGGCAAGCCAGCATCCCCAGCCCGCCGTTCGCCAGCACCTGCCCTGCGTCCCGGCGACCGCTCTTGGCATACGATTTCTCCAGCTCCGCCTTGCGATCCCCGCGAAAATGCGAGAAGATCGACGAGCTGATGAAAAATAGCAGCAAGATCCCAAACCAGAACAAATTGCCGGCCCCGTAGTATACCGTTCCCATAATAAATGCCGCCAGCATGCCGGAGAGCGATAACGATCGCTTCTTATAGGCGGCTGCAGACACGATTAGGGCGCAGAGCGCCCCAATAAACCAATCCATCATCATTTTGCCGAAGGACCGACCGCCACTGTGCAACTGCCCAGCACTTTGTCGCCGTAGGACAGCTCCAGCTTGTCCCCTTGATATACCGGGCCGACCCCTTCAGGCGTTCCGGTGAAAATCAAATCTCCTTCTCCCAGCCCGTAGTGTTCCGCGATATAATCCACAATTTGCTGCAGCGGGAAAATCATCCGACTGATATTGCCGCGCTGTACAATCTCCCCATTCTTCCGCAGCACAAAATCTTCATTCGCCGTCTCCACCGCTCCGGGAAAAGCGATATATGGCGTGATTGGCGCCGATTGCAGGAAGCCTTTGGCCGGCATCCAAGGATTCCCCTTATCTTTAACGATGTTCTGTACGTCACGCAGCGTGAAGTCGATCCCAAACGCGATCACATCCACCAACTCGTCAACCGTCATCCCCGGCTTATAATCGCGGGCGATCCGCAACACCAATTCCGCTTCATAATGCACCGAACCCCGGTCTGCCGGAAGCTCCAGCCCCCTGCCGTCCATGGCGGTTACCGCATGGGACGGTTTTAGGAAAATCATCGGCTCAGTTGGCACCTCATTGCCAAGCTCCTCAGCATGCGCCCGGTAGTTCCGGCCTACGCAATACACATTAGCGATCAATTTGTTCATCGTCATCTTCTCCTCCAGGGGATTATGGTTTCCCAATCGATTTTTTCACTTTCCCGTTACGATCGCTTGGCGCCAAACATCCGGCCGGTTCGTGCAGAGCAGGATGTCAGGATGCATCGCCGCCACCTTCCGCAGCGACTTCACATCATCCATCGTCCAAGCCATCACTTCAATGCCGTGTTTGAACGCTTTGGCAGCCAGCTCTGCGGTTAATGCCCGATAATAAATCGATAAGAACGAACAGTGCAACAGCTTCAGCCGCAACAGCAAATCTTTGGGCTGCCGATCGATGATCAGCCCTGTGCGGATTCCTCGTCCGATCTCCTTGATCTTCGCCAAGATCCGCGGTTCAAACGAAGTCAGCACCACCTCGTGCTCCATATGCCGCCGTTTGACCGCAGCGACCACCTTTTCCTCCAGCCCGGGGTACATATTCCCTTCGGTCTTGATTTCCAAGTTGACCCGCAGCCGTCCGGCGACGGCGTCGAGAAATTCATCGAGGCTTGGCAGCCGCTCCCCGCGGTAAGCCGTGGATTTCCAACTCCCCGCATCCAACGTTTGCAGCTCCGCCCAAGTCTTGTCCTTGACCGGTCCCTTTCCATTTGTCGTGCGGTTCAGCGTAAAATCATGAATCAACAAAGGCACGCCGTCCTTTGAACATTGTACATCAACTTCGATCCAGTGGACATCCTCCTGCTCCATGGCAAGCTGGACCGCAGCCATCGTGTTCTCCGGAGCAATTCCTGAGAAGCCGCGATGAGCAACACATGGGTTACGCATGCTCTCGCCTCCTTCTGATTGGAAACGATCCTTCCACTTAAGTCTGGTCATCCCCCAACAGCGAAGTACCGGATTCTTGAATCCACCCGGTCTTCGAAGTGCACACTTCTCCATCCTCGGAGATTCTTACCCCAGGTGAGAAGCCTTCGATTTCTTTTAACAGCTTGCTTCCGTCCTCGGCGCTCATCGGCACAGGCTGCCCGAGTTCCGTACGGAACGGGATCAGCTTCAGATCGCAATCTCCGTCACGTGTGCAGGAAGCGGCGAACACCGCAGTTTCCCACGTCTTCGGATCCTTGGATTTCGTAAAAATAAAGTTGCCCGTACTGTAGGCAATCCATTTCCCTTTGTATTGCTCCAGCCCTTGCATTACATGCGCATGACCGCCGATGACCAGATCCGCGCCAGCGTCAATGAAGGCGTGCGCCAGCTCTTGCTGGTGCTCCTCCAGCTTGGTCGTCCGCTCCTTGCCCCAATGGGCCATCACGAATACGAGATCTGCGTTTTTGCGCGCCTCTTGAATGGCGTTCAACGCAGCTTCCGGCGCATAGACCGAGGCTACGCCCGGTTTGTTCGCTCCGGCCACCCATCCCGGCTCCGGGACGACCCGGCTGAAGCCAAACAGGGCAATCTTAATCCCTCTGCGTTCCACATAAACCGGGGCGTACGCTTCCTTACTGTTCTTGCCAGCCCCGACATACATCACGTTTTGCTGCCGCAACGCTTTCATCGTATCCAGGAGGCCGGGGACCCCTTGGTCCAAAACATGGTTGTTCGCCAAATTCACAGCGTCCACGCCGGCTTGAGCCATCGGTCCAATCGCCTTTGGCGGCGATTTAAACACATAGGTTTTGTCCTCCGCCGGCTCCCCGCCGGTCGTAACCGGCGTCTCCAAATTCAGAACGCTTAAATCGTCGTTTTGGAATAATCCTCGCACATACTCATACGGAAGCTCGTAGCCCGCTTTCTCTAACCGCTCCTCCACTTTGCCGGAGAACATGGTGTCCCCTGCAAAATGAACCAACAGCCGATCCCCTTTGCCGTCTGCCTCGCTTAAATCTCCACCATTGGACGGCAAATCCGCTGCTTCCTCTTGATCCTCGTCGCCGGTAACGGCGGCGTTATTTTCACCGGATGCGTTCTCACCTGGGTTCGTGGATTTCTGCCCCTTCTCGTCTTCCGTTCCTGCAGACCCAGCATCGTTGTCCTCCGGCTGCACACTAGGAGCATCTTCGCTTGTCGTATCGCCAACAACTGACCCGTTGTCGCCCCAAGCTCCTGGCAACTGCTGCTCCGTTCCCGAGTCCAATCTCGCTTGACCAGTGCGTTCCTCCAAATAAAAGTAAGCTCCCAGCACGAAAATTAAAGTGATGAGAGTCAAGTTCAACGTCAGCCAAATTCGGTTTTGACGCCGCTTTTTTTCCTGCTGTTTTTTCTTGTATTTTTCCGACCTTGGTGGGTACATTACGGACTCCTTTTGCATAGATCTATCGTTACGATGGAAGGCGCTGTCCCCCTTCCTTCGCGCTGTTAAGCCGACCGTTTGATTTTATTATATCAGGTCTCCGGAAATAAATAGAACCCCTCACCTATTTTACGGGCAAGGGGTCAGGAAGTCCTATGTCAGGGCGGTTAATCGGCCATGCCTTACGCTTGAGCGACCTTCAGCTGGCCGGCCATTTGCTCTGCCAGCTCCTTCGCTTGCTTGATGCAGTCGGGCAGACCAACGCCGTAAAACGCCGCTCCTGTCGCATATACGCCGGGCAGCTTCTGCTCCAATTGACTGCGCAGCTCTGCAACCTGCTGCAGATGGCCCACCGGATACTGCGGCATCGATTTGGGCAGCCGGGTAATTTCTGTGAACAACGGGCGGGCCGTAATGTTCATCAGCTGTTTCAAATCGCCGAGCACCAGCTCCAGCAGCTCCTCATCAGGCAAGAACGTCTTCTCCTCATCGCCGGAGCGGCCGACGTAACAGCGCAGCAGCATTTTGTCGTCCGGGCTCGTGTGCAGCCATTTGATGCCGGTCCATGTGCAGGCGGTAATGTTCATGCCTTCTTTGCGCGGCACGAGGAAGCCTGAACCGTCAAATTGGCCGGTGACATCCTCGCGGTCAAAGGCCATAACCACGTTGGCCACGGACACATAGTTCACCGCATCCAGCGCGGTCACATCCACATGCGGCCGCAGCAGCTCGGCAGCGGCAAACGCCGGCACCGTAACGATCACTTCATCCGCTGGGATCATCTCGCCCGAGGCGAGGACAACTTCATACGCTTCCGTTCCGTTGCGGCGAAGTTCCACCGCCTCAGTGCGCATGCGGCAATCCACATCCGACAGCGACTCAACCAAGCCGTTAACCAGCGTCTTCAATCCTTTGCGGAACGTGAGAAAGGCGCTGCGTTTAGTGCCGGTATGCGTCTCGGTAGGCTTCTTCCCGGACATCATGCCTTTGATCAGGCTGCCGTAAGCTCGTTCCACCTCTCCAAACTGCGGGAAGGTCGATTGCAGGCTGAGGTGGTAAGTATCGCCGGCATAAATGCCCGCGAGCAGCGGCTCGGTGATGTTTTGCAGCACTTCGGCACCCAGCCGGCGCTCGATAAATGCGCCAAGCGACTCATCCTCTTCGCTGAGCCGAGGCGGCATCACGAGGTCCAGCATCGCCCGGGCTTTGCCGCTCCAAGAGACAAGACCGCTGCGCAAGAACGGTCCCAGCTCGGTCGGGATGCCCAGCACCAGCCCGGAAGGCATCGGATGCAGCTTCCCTTCGCTGACGATGTAGGTCTTCTTGGCCTCCGGGTTCATCGAGACGAGTTCGCCTTCCAGCCCCAGCTCCTTCGCCAGATCAATCATCGCCGTCTTGCGAGCCAGGAAGGAATCCGGACCTTTCTCGATCACAAAATCGTCCTTCTCCAGTGTTTCAATTTTGCCGCCGAGAGTGTTTCCCTTTTCCAGCAGCGTAATTTGCGGGGTGACGCCCCGTTCCTTGTAAAATTTCCGAACGTAAAAGGCCGCAGACAAACCGGTCAGCCCTCCGCCAATAATGACCACTTGACGTGAAGAATCACGCATGCCTTCTCATCTCTTTTCCCAAGATTTGATAATGACGTCGCTGAGCGCTTCCATATACAAAGGCTCGGTGTTCAGCGATTCGATCCGCTCCAGCCGCATATCCAGCTCTTTGGCGACTGTTTTAGCTTCGATGTCCAAATCGTACAGAACTTCCAAATGGTCCGACACGAAGCCAACCGGTGCTACCAAGACGTCCTCTACCTGCTGCTCGCTTAAATCCTTCAACGTATCCAAAATATCCGGCCCGAGCCAAGGATCAGCGGTACGTCCGGCACTTTGCCACGTAAACTGCCAGTTCTTCACACCGGCTTTTTCGGCAACAGCTTGAGATGTCTCCAGCAGTTGATCCCGGTACGGATCACCCATTTGCAAGATTTTCTCCGGCAGGCTGTGAGCGCTGAACAGCACTTTCACTTCATCACGCAAAGCGCCAGCCTCCTCGAACTGATCCAGCTTAGCGGATACACGTTGGGCAAAAGCCTCGATCAGCTTCGGATGCAAATGATAGCTCTCCACGAAGCTTGCTGACATTCCCAGTTCCTCCGCTTTCGCTTGCGCCCGCTTAATATACCCGCCGATGCTCATTACGGAATAATGCGGAGCAAGCACGATGCCAATCGCCTCACGGATGCCGTCTTTTGCCATCTGCTCTACCCCATCTTCGATAAAGGGTTGGGCATGCTTTAATCCTTGGTAGCAGACAAATTCAACATCCAGGTTCGCGGACATCCGGTTCAAGGTCTCCTGCAGAGCGGCAACCTGTTTATCCGTATTGGCACGCAGCGGGAACACCCCGCCTACGATCGCCTCATACCGGCTGACCAGCTCCTGAAGTTGTTCTGCGGTTGGAGGATGTCCACGCCGAATATGCGTATAATACGCCTCAACCTGATCCAAACTCTGCGGCGTGCCGTAAGACATCACCAAAACTCCGATTTTTGATTTCACGATATCAGTTCACCTCAAGTACAAAAGTTGTGTGCCATATTCAATGCGACTTAGTCTTACGCACGCCGTACAGGTTGATGCATGATGGCTTCCGCTGAATATTCGTGTACGAATTCCGTCAGCTCGCGCAGTTTATCCAGCGAAACCTCCGGAAACAGACCATGACCCAGGTTGAACACAAAGCCAGGGGCGTTCAGGCCATCATCGATAATTTCCTTTGCTTGTGCCTTAATGACATTCATTGGCGCGGTTAGCACATACGGGTCCAAATTGCCTTGCATCGCAAACTTCCCGCCCGTCCGGCGCCGGCCTTCTGTAATCGATACCCGCCAATCGAGGCCAACGGCATCGGCAGCGATATCCGTTAATGTCGGCAGCAGCTCTCCCGAGCTGACACCAGGAAAATAAATTTTAGGTACATCCAAATCCTGAAGTTCGGCAAAAATACGGGTAATCGTTGGTAGTACATACCGCTGAAAATCTTTCGGAGCGAGCGCGCCTACCCAACTGTCAAACAGTTGGAACGCCTTGCCTCCGCTTTCTACATGCTCCCGAAGGTAGGTGATCACCATATCACCCAGCTTGTCCATCAGTTTGAACCAAGCCTCTGGATCGCCGTACATCATCGCTTTCGTGCGGATATAGCTCTTGGACGGCCGCCCTTCGATCAAGTAGCTGGCAATCGTAAACGGAGCACCGGCAAATGTGATCAGCGGCACATCCAGCTCCTTGTCCAAAATCGCAATCGTTTCCAAGACATGCGATAAATCCTTGTGAACGTCGATCGGTCGAAGCCGCTCAATATCCGCAAGCGTACGGATCGGTTCTTCGATGACCGGGCCGATATTTTTGACGATATCGAATTTAACGCCCAGTGAAGCAACCGGATTCATAATATCGGAATACAAAATAGCCGCGTCCACGCCAAGCTTACGAACGGGCATCATGGTCACTTCCGCCGCCAGCTCCGGCTGCCGGCAAATTTCCAATAAGCTGTATTTCTCTTTGATTTTCCGGTAATCCGGATCATACCTGCCCGCCTGGCGCATGTACCAAACCGGAAGGCGATCCACCTCCCGCTTCCGCAGGGCCCGGATCAAGCGATCATTATAAGCCAAACCGCACGCCTCCAATACTCGTAGAAACCAAATTTTGATAACTGAACATTCAATCTACACTATAAACATTCTAATCTACATTATGCCCTACTTAAAAGTAAGTAACAACTATCACAACGTGGCGAACCTATGACAATCGGATGAAGATGCTATGAAGAATGCCCTGATCCCGGTTTTCAATGGTGTATACTGGTATAACTCTAAGTTTTTCACGCATCCTAGAACCTCAGCGAAAGGAAGTGAAAGCACAATTGAAAACTTGGAAGATAAATCTCATTGTGCTGTGGTTCGGGCAGTTTCTGGTCAACGCCGGGATGACGATGATTACACCGTTCCTCTCGCTGTATCTGGCGCGGGATTTGCACGTGCATGGAGAGCGGGCGATTGGGCTGTGGGCTGGAATGATTTTTGCTGCTAACTTCGCGACTTCGTTTATTTTTCAACCGATCTGGGGGAAGCTCGCCGACAAATACGGACGTAAGATTATGCTGCTCCGCTCCGGCTTCGGCATGGCCATCGTCATTACGTTGATGGGCTTCGCCACCCAGCCGTGGCACCTGCTTGGCCTGCGGTTGCTAAACGGAACGATCTCCGGCTTTAACCCCGCTTCCGTCGCACTGATCTCAGGTACAGCGCCGAAAGAGCGAATGGGTTTCGCGATGGGCACGATCCAGTCAGGCAACGTGGCTGGCACGATCCTCGGCCCCTTAATTGGCGGGTTGATGGCGGAGTGGATCGGATTTCGGCCGATATTTTACATTACAGGGGTGCTGCTGTTTATCGCATCCATGCTGGCGCTCCTCTTCGTACGCGAGAAGTTCGATCGGGAGGAGGCGCTGCACACGCCTCAACCATCTGTATTGCAAGGCTTCCTGGAGCTGAACAAAACGCCGCAGCTCACCGCGTTATTCGCCGTAACCTTCTTGCTGCAGTTTGCGATGCTGAGCCCGATGTCGTTGCTGCCTCTCTATGTGGAGAAGCTGCATGGACAAACCGCAGACGTGGCGTTCTGGGCCGGATTTGTCAGCGCCGTGACGGGCATTTCCAATATGATCACTTCGCCGATACTCGGCAGAATCAGCGACAAGCTGGGCGCTCACCGCATTCTGACCTTTTGCCTGATTGGAGCGGCGGCTACGCTGATTCCGCAGGCGTTCGTACAGACGGTGTGGCAATTGATCGCCATTCGGTTCCTGATGGGCGTGTTCATGGGGGGATTGCTGCCTAGCGTCAACGCGCTGATCCGCTTTTACACCCCGGACGGCATGGAGAGCCGGGCATTTGGGTTTAACAGTAGTACCCTCGCCTTGGGCAATATGATGGGCTCGCTGATTGGCGGCTTTCTCGCCGGGTATATCGGCATTGAGGGATTGTTTGTGATTTCCGGTATCCTGCTGCTGATCAATATGTTCTGGGTGCGCGTGAAGCTGTATTCGCATCCAAAGCCGCGAATGCCAGCGCCGAGGTAAGCTGTAAGGGACTGACTTATGTAAACAGAGTCGCCCAGTGTTCTCTCAGTTCGGAGAACCGAAGATAATTAACGGGAAAACCTGCTGTTATTTCGAGGCCAATCCTCCGTTTTAGCATCATTAACAGGAAAAAGTAACGTTATTTCGGACAAATTTGCGCGATAGTGCGCTTTTCCCAAAAATTAACGGCAGGTTTTACTGTTATTCTTCGCAGATGGGGAATACTTTCGAAATTAACGTTAGGATTTACAGTTAAATATCCCAAGTAAAAAAGCCGGTACAATCTCCCGGCTCTCTTTCTAAAATATAAAGTTACTTCTGCACCGTCGCATTATACTGCTTGATCTTCTCGGTAATTTGCTTGGCGGCGTCTTCCAATGCTTGCTTCGGCGGTTTTTGTCCGTTCAGCACTTCCTCGATCGCACCTTCCACGAATTGACGCGCTTCCGGGAAGACGCCCATCAGCGCACCGGAGGTCGCCGTAGATTCCGTCGACGCATGCAGCTGATCAACAGCGGTTTGGAACTGCGGATATTTCGCCATATTATCCTTCAACACTTGCTCGTCGTAAGCCGCTTTCGTGATCGGGAAGTAGCCGGTGTTTACGCTCCATTTCGCCTGCGCAGCCGGAGAGGTTACGTATTTGATAAACTCCCATGCCGCTTTTTGCTCTTCTTCCGATTTGTTGTTCATGATATACAAGCTTGCGCCCCCAACGATCACGCCGCCTTCTTTGGCGCTGGCGGGTCTTGGCAGGAAGGCAGTGCCTACTTCGAATTTGTCGCCAACCGCTCCTACGATGTTACGCAGTGCCGCCGTTGAATTTAAGGTCATCGCCACTTGGCCTGCAGCAAAGGCAGCGTCCGTGTCATCGGTTTTGCGGCCCAAATTAGCGACAACTCCGTTGTCCACCATTCTTTTCCACCACTCCAGAATGTTCACCCCCGCCTCCGATGCGAGCAGCGACTCGGTGGCATCCGCTTCACGTCCGTTGCCATTATTCACGTAATCGGCATTTTGGCTGGCAAACCACTGCTCGATAAGCCAAGCATAAACAGCGATCGCAGCGCCCGGTTGCCCCTTCTTGCTCAACGCGGTAGCTGCCGCTTCAAACTCCTCAAACGTTTTCGGTGGATTTTCCGGATCCAGACCTGCGGCTTTGAAGGCATCTTTGTTGTAGTAAAGTATCGGGTTCGACGTATTAAACGGCATAGCATTTAACTGGCCGCCGATCGTGTAATAACGAATAATGTTAGGTTCTAACTGCGAGAGATCATAGCCGTCTTCATCAATAAACTTCTGCACCGGTGTGATCGCCTTGGAGTCGATCATAAATTTGCTGCCGATCTCGTACACCTGGATCAAGTCTGGGCCGCTGTTCGAGCCCATCGAAGCTTTCAGCTTATTTAAGCTCTCATCGTAACTTCCTTGGAACACAGCTTCCACTTCAATATCGGATTGGCTCGCATTAAAATCCGAGACGAGCTCGTTAATAGCCTTCTCATTCGCCCCTGACATCGAGTGCCACCAGGTCAGGTGAATCGGCTTCTTCCCCGAGCTGGCGCTTGCCGAATTGTCGCTGCGGGTATTGGTTCCCCCGGTTGCCGCACTGCTTCCTGCGTCATTCCCATTCCCGCCGCACCCGGCAATAACGACCATCAACGCTGCCATCACCAGCAGCATGCTTTTGAAGCGAAACCTTTTCATCGTTCGTACCTCTCCCTACGTAAAATGATTTTTGAAAATTTCTTAGCCTTTCAGCGCCCCGGCCGCCATCCCGCGAACGAGTTGCTTAAGTCCAAACGCCAGTAACAGCAGGGACGGTAGAATGACTAACGTAATCCCTGCGAATACGAGATTCCAAGAGGTTGTCTCCTGAAATTCCAGCATGGAGATGCCGATCTGCACCGTGCGCATCGATTTGCTGTTAGTGATCAGAAGCGGCCATAAGTAACTGTTGTACATATTCAAAAAAGAGTACACCGCCAGCGTTCCAAGCGCCGGTCTTGAAAGCGGAAGGACATGGAACAGAAAGTAACGGACATGCCCGCAGCCATCGATTTTCGCCGCCTCGAACAGCTCCTTCGGCAGCTGCAGGAAAAACTGGCGAAGCAGAAACGTCCCAAAGGCAGTGGCCAAAAACGGCACCATTAACCCCTGGTAACTGTCCAACCAATTCAGGCTGCGTACCGTTAAATAATTGGGGATCATCGTTACTTCCCAAGGAACCATCATCGTGGCGACAAATAAGCTGAACATCAAGCCTTTGCCCTTGAATTCCATCTTGGCGAAGGCATAGGCTGCCAAGCTGGCGGTGATCAATTGTCCAAGCATCACAATCCCGGAGACCAGAAAGGTGTTCCCGATAAACAAGGCAATCGGAACGATCTGTAGCACCTCGGCAAAGTTGCTCAAATGCAGCGAATGCGGCACCAGATGCGGTGGATAGGCGCTGGCTTCCTGCGGCGTCATGACGGACATAAACAGGCTGTAAACGATAGGATAAAGGACGAGAACTGCAGCTGCGGTCATGAACAACAACACAATGATTTGGTTAAAGGTCAGCTTGTTCATTGATAGTGGACTTTCCTTTCTACCCATTTGAACTGAATCAAGGTCAATAGCAGAATGACCAGGAAGAGTAGAAGCGCTTGGGCACTGCCCGTACCAAACCGGAAGTTGACGAAGGCTTCTTGGTAGATCGTGTAGACGAAGACGTTCGTCCGGTTCATCGGCCCGCCCGATGTCAGAATGTTGATCTGCCCAAACGATTGGAATGCACTGATGATGGACACCACCAACAGGAAAAATAACGTGGGCGACAGAAGCGGCAGCGTAATTTTGCGAAACGTTGTCATCGGTCCAGCTCCATCGATCTTGGCACTTTCGTACAGCTCGTCGGGAACTCCCTGCATCCCGCTGGACAGGATGATGTAATTAAAGCCCAAGTTCATCCAGACCGTCATCAGCGACACGGACCACAAAGCCCAGTCCGGGCTGATCAGCCAAGGTACCGGACCCACGCCGGCCAAGCCAAGTAAGTAGTTAAGCATACCTAAAGTAGGGTGAAACAGAAACTTCCAAATGACCGCCGCTGAACCAACGGAGAGTACCAACGGCAGCGAGTAGGCGAATTGGAAAAACCGTCTCCCCCGTCGAAGATGATGCGTGAATGCTGCGAGCACCAGCGCGATCAGCATTCCGGTTGGCACGGTGAATAAGGCAAAGAGCGCTGTCACCTTCATCCCGCTGACAAATAAGCCGGAGGCAAAAAGGCTGGTAAAATTGTCGAAGCCAACAAATGAGGCGATTCGACCAGTCGGGTCCGTGCTGTGTAAGCTCAAGTACACCGACTTTAGCAGCGGGTAGAACAAAAACACGACAAACAGGAGCAACGACGGAGCCAGAAACGTATAGGCCAGCGCATGTTCTCGAATGTTCTGTTGTCTTAAGGTTGCGGCGCGGGCAGGTCGACGAGTCGCTGCAGAAGCCGATGCTACGGATTGGCCCCTTGATGGCAGACTCACCTGGTGATCCAGCTCGCTCATGAGGAAAGCCTCCTTTTTTTATGAAGGTTGAGATGTTCAAATTCCTCTGCTAGTGTATAGCTTGGATGTCACCGGAACGTTAGCCATGGATCAATGGAGTGTCAAAATCGTCATCGCACAGTAAAAGAAACGCAAAAAAGCCGCCTCCCACGCGTATGCGGTGAAGACAGCTTATAAGAATGTGGACTTTATCTTCATGCTTCGGATTCGCTGACGATCAGCCGGAGTGACCCTGTCATGGTTGGCATGTTCCGATAGTGCCCGTATTTGCGGTCCCATTCCCCGGATTTCAAAGCATCGGCCAAACGCTGAACCAGGCGCTCCTCCACGCCTTCCGCCAAGAAGCCCCATGCTGACTGGGCCTGACGTACCTCGGGGATCAGGAACGCTTCCGGACGGCCGTAGAAAGCTTCCTGGAATCCATCAATACAATCCAGTGGAATGGGCAACGGAATGATCTGCCCTCCCTCTCCCAGCGCTTCAAGAATGTCCTGCGGTTTCGGATAACGCCGCCGCTCGGCTTCGATCAGCTCCGGAAAATACTCAGCCGTCCAGAACGAATCGAGTGCATCCGGATCAAAGGTCAAGACGATGACGTTCCCTCGCGTCACCCTTCTCAGCTCCTGAAGGCCATGGCGAAAATCAGGCCAATGGTGGACAGTGACCATCGCCATCCCTGCATCAAAAGCCTGATCATCAAAAGGCAGCGCATCTGCCCAGGCGTTGACGGCCGGAACTGCTCCGCGCGCCCTCCGCTGACTGCGCATCGTTGCGGAAGGTTCTACTGCGACGACATACCGGTCCTTCGGCTCATAGGACCCGGTTCCAGCGCCCACGTTGATGATCGTTTGGGCATCCCCCAACGCCTCGAACACATACCGCGCAATACGCGGATCAGTCCGCCGATATCCAGCGTAATTTGTCCCCTGTTGATCGTAATCATAAACGAGTTTTTCCAGGTTCATCCCTGCCTCAGCTCCTTTTGGCATACGATTATATTTCCTGCTGAGGACATTGTAGTTGATTTAGACCCATAAATATAATATATCTTTATAAGTAAATCATAGATAAAAGTTATGAATTGAAAGGGGCTTAAGTGGAATGAACTTACACGCCTTGCGGTTGTTCCACGTCATTGCGGAGACAGGCAGTGTGACGCGCGCGTCGGAGCTGTTAAACATCAGCCAGCCGGCCATCTCCGCCCAGATCCGTAAGCTGGAAAAGGAACTGGGACTGCCCCTGCTGAAAGCGCAAGGACGCGGCATCGCCTTAACCGACGTCGGGGACAAGCTGTTTACCTACAGCCGACGCCTCTTTGCGGTAGAGCAGCAGATCGAGCAGTTTTTGCAAGATTATAAAATGGGGGAGCTGGGGCATATCCGGCTGGCAGCCACTTATTTGCCCGCGCATTTCCTCGTCCCGACTTGGATCGCGAAATTTAAATCGCAATACGAGCATGTGGAGATGAGCATCAACACGACAAATTCGACGGATGCGCTAAAGCAACTGCTGAATTTGGAGGTGGATTTGGCGATCTACGGCGGATTGCCGGAAACCTACCCTGAATCGGTTCATGCAGAGGAAATGTTCCGGGACGAATTGTGGTTTGTCGTCTCCCCGAAACATCGGTATGCGGGACAGCGCGTCTCCCTCCACGACATGGTCAGGGAACCTTTTGTCATGCGGGAGATCGGCAGCTCCACACGGGAACGGTTTATGGCATTATGCCGGACCTACAATGCACAGGCGCCGCGCATCGCCTTGCAATTTAACGGGTTAAACGAAACCGTCCAGGCGGTGATTGCCGGGTACGGGGCCAGCTTCGTTTCGGCGCTGGTGGTGAGGGAATACGTGGAGCGCGGACTACTGAGCCGCGTCTTCGTGGATGGCGTAGACCTGATGAATACGATCTCGGTCTATACGCGAAAAAATGAACCGCTGTCTCCAGCGGTCCAACGTTTTGTCGATTTGATCCGTGAGCATCCGCAGGGATGACGCCCGATATTTTTTCACGATACAGTCTGCTTCACAAACTCATAAAAAGCCAGCGCATCCGCCCAACTGCTGAAGCCGGCCTGTGCCAGCTTGTCGCTGCCGCCGCCTTTGCCTCCATAAGCAGAGAGATGCTCCTTGAAGAAGGCTCCGCAGGACAGCGAGAGGCTGCCGTTATGGGCCAGCACCACCTTCTGTTCCGCTTCCGTGGCCAGCAGGACCGCTGCATCAGTTTGGGCCGTCAGCTTTTGGGCAAGGCTTTGCAAATCCTTCAAGGACTTGTCCGCATAGATTTGCGCAATGATCCCGCCTTCGCGCTTCTCCAGCAGCTCACTTACGGTTACTTCGTCCATCGCTTCTTTTAACGTATCGTACTCCCGTTGCAACCGCTTCTGCTCATCTTCCCATTTGTCGAGGCGCTCCAGAATGCTGTCCCGGCCTGTTTTTAATTTGGCGGTAATGGTCGCTAAAATGTGTTGCTGCTCCTGAAACTCTCTGAGGGCCCGGTACCCACATTTGAAAAAGATTCGAACATTCCCCTTCTGCTTCTCGGTCTTCAGCAGTTTAATCATCCCGATCGCACCGGTCGCCGCCACATGCGTACCTCCACAACCGTTGTACTCCACGTCTTCCATCTCCACGATGCGGACGCGGTCCACCGCCTTCGGAGGCTTCACCAGCGGCAGTCGGGACGCCTCCTCCTGGGTAACGAAGTAGCTGGAGATCTTGTGATTCAAATAAATATGACGGTTCGCTTCACGTTCAATCGCCTCCAGCTGTTCCGCAGACAGTTCGGGACGTTCTACATCAATGGTGCAATAATCTTCACCCAGATGAAAGCTCACGGTGATCGCTTCATACAGCTCGCGACAAACCGCGGATAGCAAATGCTGCCCACTATGTTGCTGCATGTGGTCAAACCGGCGATCCCAGTCGATTTCACAGCGTGCTTCGGCCTCCTCTGGGAAACGCTCCACCTTATGCAGCACGACATCGCCCTCACTGATCACATCCAGAACCGGAATCCCGCCAATCCGTCCGGTATCGTTGGGCTGACCGCCTCCATGGGGATAGAAGGCGCTCTCTTCCAGAACAACGTAAATGCCATCCTCCCGCTCCAGCTTGTCCTTGATGCGGGTGGTCCAATGGGTCAAATAGGCATCGTCGAAATATAGTCTTGTCGTCATCGCTTGGTTCCCTCTCTTTTTAGGTAACGTTCAATTTTGGATTCTCATCACCAAACTTCTTCCATCTACTATACCGAATAATCGCCGGACTTTACACCATTTCGTGATCTTGTCTGTTCGAAGAACCAAGCTCGCTTGTCGCCGTTGAGGCGCGGATCGTCCGGGTCCATCGAGGAACGGCTGCTCATGAATGCATCATGCCCACCCTTGCCCGCTCATATAATGAGGTGACAGGTCGAGGGAGGGAGCAAGGATGGCACAGTACATGGGCGAGATCCGGGGAGAAATCCAACGGTTAACCGAGGAACTGATCGAGCGGCAGGAGTTGGACGGAACGTGGCGCTTTTGCTTCGAAAACGGTATCTCGATTGACGCTTGCACAATCATTCTTTTTCGTACGTTAAACATTGACAAAGAAGATTTGATCCGACAGCTGCACGATCGCATCCTTGCGGCCCAGGAACTAGAAGGCTGCTGGCGTTGGTACCATGACGACAAGGAAGGCCACTTGTCCGCTACGGTTGAGGCTTATTACGCTTTGCTGTACTCCGGGTACAGCAAGCCGGAAGACGAACCGATTCAACGGGCGAAACGTTATATCCTGGACCGGGGCGGCATTGGGCACGCCGGAAGCCTGCTCACCAAAGCCATTCTGGCCGCCACCGGACAGAGAGATTGGCCGACCTCCTTATCGCTCATCCCCATCGAAATCCTGCTATTGCCTGAATCGTTACCTCTGAACTTTTATGATTTCTCCGGATATTCGCGGGTGCATCTCGTACCGCTGCTGATCATGGCCGATCGGAATTTTCGCGCCCGGTCAAAGCGAACGCCGGATTTAAGCGAGCTGTTTCTCGACGCGCGCAGCGAAGAGGAAGACCCGCTCACGCTTACTCCAGAAAGCCGGGAACCGCTGAAGCTCATCCAATCGGCCTTGGCGCATTTGGTAGGTACGCCGCAACGTATCCGCCATGCCGCCGTTAACCGGGCTGAGCAATATATGCTGGATCGAATTGAAAGCGATGGGACGCTGTACACGTACGCCAGCTGTACGGTGCTGATGGTGTTCGCTTTGCTGGCGCTGGGATACGAGCCGCAGCATCCGGTGATCCAGCGTGCGGTAGAAGGGTTATCTCAGATGAAGTTTGCGGTGGACCGCGGTGGCCAAGGGGGAACACGCTATGTCACGATCCAGAACTCTCCCTCTACCGTATGGGATACCGCGTTGATTTCCTATGCTTTGCAAAAAGCAGGGGTTTCACCTACTCATCCGGCCATCCAACGAGCCGCCGATTACCTGCGTGAGCGCCAGCATCACCGCCCTGGCGATTGGCAGATTCATAATCCGGGCATCGTCCCCGGAGGCTGGGGGTTCTCCGAGACGAATACGTTCATCCCTGACGTCGACGACACCACCGCCGCCCTCCGCGCCTTGTCCGCCTTTCATGCCGACGATTGTGAGGTATTAGAATCATGGAACCGCGGGCTTAACTGGGTTTGGTCGATGCAAAATAACGACGGCGGCTGGCCAGCCTTCGAAAAGAACACTAACAAAGAGATGCTCACTTGGCTGGCGATTGAAGGAGCAAAGTCCGCAGCCATCGATCCTTCTGAAGCGGATTTGACCGGAAGGACGCTAGAGTTTTTGGGCAACTTCGCCAAGCTGAGCGTTCGACAGGATTGGGTGGCCCGCGGAGCGGATTGGTTGCTGAGCCATCAGGAGGAAGACGGCTCTTGGTATGGCCGCTGGGGGATATGCTACATCTATGGAACCTGGGCGGCGCTCACCGGGCTGATGGCCGTGGGCATGCCCGCCGATCATCCGGGGATCGCGAAGGCAGCGGATTGGCTGAGGCGCATCCAAAACCCGGACGGCGGCTGGGGCGAATCATGCCGCAGCGATCAGTTGAGGCGGTACGTTTCGCTTCAGGCCAGCATACCGTCCCAAACCGCCTGGGCGCTTGATGCGTTGATCGCCGTCCATGATCAGCCAACGCCCGAGATCGAACGGGGCGTTGCCCGGCTGATCGCGATGTTGTATGAGGAGGATTGGCCCTCCACGTATCCAACGGGAGCCGGGTTACCGGGTTATTTTTACGTGCATTATCACAGCTATCGATATATCTGGCCGCTCTTGGCCTTATCGCATTACGTCAACAAATATGGAGACGGTACGCATTAGCTCATGGAACTGTCCCTTGAGTCGTTTTCAAGATTCCTTCTGCCAGGTATTAATGGCGTTAAGACGAAGAACAGCTACCAGTAACGCGCCTCACTCGTTGCAGACGATGAAAAACTGCAAAAATACAGTTATTTTTTGCGATTTAACTCCAATCAACTGTTTCAAGCAAAAAAACCTGCACTTTTGCAGGTTTTTCCTCTACTTCGGCGACTTGGCCGAAAAAAACTGCACTTTTGCAGTCTTTTGACGGCGGTAGGGGCAGACAGAGCGGCGAGCAGCCAGCCCTTGACCCGCGAGACCCCAGGCGTCACTTCATCAACCACCGAATCACAGCCATGATTAAAGAGAACACAACGCTGAGCACGATACACGTCACGATCGGGAAGTAGAACCGAAAATTGCCCCGTTCAACCGCAATATCCCCCGGAAGCCGCCCCAGTTGCACGAACCTTCCCAAGAACATCCACAGCAAACCAATCACGATAAGAACCGCACCGGTAACGATCAGTATTTTCGGAACGTTACTCATGAACCCGTCTCCTTTTTATGTAAATGCTGTTTTGACCTCATCATACAAACCGTCTGCCGAAAAAGCAAACTCGAGGGCTCCTATAAGATTCCCCAAAACATACATATCAACCCGATCTCAAACATAGATATTCTGTAGAAGCAATAGTGCCTATACATAGGAAAGGCAGGGAACAACATGGCGGTTTCTTATATGGATTTCACATCACCCAACGCACAGTTCACGTACGACGTTAACCGGAACACAACCTTCCGCAAAGATCAACGGAACTTCATCAACATGCTTTCCATTCATCAGATAAACACGCTGGGGAATATGTCTTTTTTTGATACCTACCTCGACAAAGGCAACGTCGTCGAAATGCACATTCACCAAAACGCTTCAGAGCTAGTGTATTGCCTTTCGGGTGAAGTGGTGGTCTCAATCATCAACCCATTCACCAAAGAATTGAAGCATTACCCCACCCGTCCCGGATGGGCGACCAGTATCCCGCAAGGGTGGTGGCATTACGACACGGCGACGATGGATGGGACGCGGTTTCTGGCGATTTTTGATCAACCGATTCCAGAATTTATTCTCGCCTCCGATATGCTGCGGCTGACTCCACCTGAAGCGTTCGCCCATACTTATTGTCTGGATGTAGAAAAAGTAAGAGCTGCGTTCGCCCCTCTAAATCAATCGGTAATCATCGGTCCTCCGTTGGGCTGTCATCAACCGAACCCGCAAGCTCAAGCGCAGCAAACTTCGACGCCACATACTTATCATCCGCCTTATAATCAGGGTTACGGGCTGCGGCCTTACCAACAGAGCGACGGCAATCCTCGCCGGCCGCAAGTCATCGGTAACGGCTGGGCGCATTTGTATCACGACGGACCCTGAATCTACTTCGGTAAATGGCAAGACCCCCAATCTGCGGTTGGGGGTCTTCTGTTTGTTTCCTTATCCAATCTTCTCAATACTCACCTTCGCCCGCAGCTCCTCGATCAGTGAACGCTCGGCCAAATCGTCGGAGAAAGCGGTAGCGCTGCCCGAGGCTACGCCGGCCCGGAACGCCTCCATGAAGTCTCCCCCTAAGGCGAGCGTCCCCGTAAATCCGGCGATCATTGAATCGCCAGCACCAACGGAGTTGCGCACCTTGCCGGGCGGAACATTCGCATGGAAGACCTCGTTATCACCGATCAACAGTGCGCCTTCCGCAGCCATCGAAATCAATACGTGCTGCGCCCCTTCTTCTAGCAGCTTGCGGCCGTATGCGATCAACTGCTCCCGTGTCTCTATCACGACGCCAAACAGCTCAGCTAGCTCATGATGGTTTGGCTTCACAAGCAGCGGGTGGTAAGGCAGCGCCCGGCGCAGCGGTTCACCTGTGGTATCGATGACGAACTTTGCTCCTTGCTTTTGGCACATCTTGATCAGCTGCTCATAGTAGTCGGCAGGAAGCGAGGAAGGCAGGCTGCCCGCCAAAATAACCAGATCACCTTCCTTCAAAACGGACAGCTTCTCCACCAAAGCATCGGCTTCTCCCGGTGCGATAACTGGGCCAGTACCGTTAATCTCCGTTTCAGCGCCATGCTTAAGCTTAATATTGATCCGGGTCTCCCCGCCGCGAATGCGTACAAAATCAGCAGGAATCCCTTCATTATGCAAAGCTTCTTCAATAAAATCCCCAGTGAAGCCGCCAAGGAACCCCATAGCTGTCGTGTCCGCCCCAAGCCGCTTGAGGATGCGCGAGACGTTAATCCCTTTCCCGCCGGGCAGCTTCAGGTCTCGGTTCATCCGATTGAGCCCGCCGAGCTGCAGGCGGTCAACCTCCACGATATAGTCAATGGAAGGATTTAAAGTAAGTGTGTAAATCATCATGGATTATCCTCCAATTAGGTTTGTCATTTCCGAGATGGGCTTACGCCAGTGTTCCGGAACCTGCTCTGTAATGAGGGCCGCCCGCTCCAGCTCGAACATCTTGGCAAAAGCAACATTCCCGATTTTGCTGGAATCGGCAAGTACATAGGTGAGCGAGGACTGCTCATTCGCACGGCGTTTTAATGCGGCTTCCTCTGGATCCGGCGTCGTATACCCCGCCTCGGGATGAACCCCATTCGCCCCAAGGAAACACCGGTCAAACCGAAAATGCGTTAACTGCTCCAGCGCTAGGTTGCCGACCAGGGCTTTCGTGCGTTTTTTGCCCAGACCTCCAAGCAGGTACACTGGAATGTCTGCCTCAAGCAGCGCCTCCACTTGCGGTAAGCCGTTCGTCACGACGGTGATCGATTTCCCGCGCAGATAAGGGATCATGGCCAAGGTCGTCGTACCCGCGTCCAGATAGATCGCCTCCCCGCTGCGAACCAAGCCCGACGCAACTTCAGCAATTTGCTGTTTTTGCGGGAGATGGACGGCAGACTTCTCCGCCATCCCGGGCTCCAAACCTCCGGGCATCATCGGGAGCGTCGCGCCGCCATGTACCCGGCGAAGCAGTCCCTGTTCTTCCAAATCCGCCAAATCGCGCCTTACGGTGGATTCGGACGCTTCAAGCATGACGCATAGCTCCTGAAGCTTAAGCGTACCTGCCTCCTGCAACCGTCGCATAATCCGGCGATGCCTTTCTTCCGTTAACATCATTCCCCTCCCAACTCCACCGTCGGTTCGTATCCTCAGCATAAAACAATCATATTCTATCATAATCATTCAATTTCAATCAAATCCTTTCATTCACCATCACAGGACTTGAACGCTGTTTTCGTCCTCCAACGCTGTTCAAACCCCGATAACTAATATTCGGCGAAAAAATCCCCGGGCAATAAAGCCGAGGGATTTGAGTTTCAGATTATTTCAGCAGCCACAAAGCCGGCACGTTCGGTGGCTCCCAACCGACCAGGGAAGTATGAGCCTGACGGCATTCGTAGATCTCCCCGTTGTAGCTGACCAGCTCCCCTACCGCATACGCGGTATTTGGGGCCCAAGGTTGCGCAGCAGGAGCCGACGCTGTCGTCACTTGCACCGTGTTGCTGGCTGCTGATTCATTGCCGGCCGCGTCAATTGCACGAACGGTAAACGTATAGGAAGTTGCTGCACTGAGTCCGGTAACCGTAAAGCTGGTCTCCGTCCCAGACACGGTTACAGATAAGGTGGATCCGCGATAAATTCGGTAGCCTGTGACCCCCACGTTATCAGTCGATGGGCTCCACATTAACGTCACACTGGAGGACGTGGGTGTCCCCATAACATGCAGGTTACCGGGAGCCGAAGGGGCCTGGGTATCGTTCACGGCCGGGCTTGTCGTCACGGTCACCGGGTTGCTCGGCGAAGAGCTGTTGCCCGCTCCATCCACCGCCCTGACGGTAAACGTATAGGACGTGTTCGCATTCAGCCCAGTCACAGTATGGCTCAGCGTGGATCCCGACACCGTACCTACCAAGTTGCTGCCATTATAAACCCGGTAGCCGGTGACGCCAACGTTATCACTGGAGGCGTTCCAGCTAAGCGTAACCGAGTTCGAGGTAACGGCCGTTGCCGCCAGCCCGGTTGGTGCCGTCGGAGCGGTCGTGTCTCCTGAGTTGCCACCGCCAAAATCGACGTCAATCACGTTGTAGAAGGCGTTCGCCGTATCTGCGATCTCCCAGACAGCCAGGATCACATGGTACCCTGTCCGCTCCGGGACGTTGCACGTATGCGAGTACGTAAACGGAGGCTGCACCCCGCCATAGTTCACCGTGCAGAACGGTGTCAGATCAAAGGAATTGCGCGTTAATGGGGCATTAGGGTCCCAGCCCGGTTTCGTGATGTAATATTTCCAGTTTGCCGTGGCATGGGGGGCGGTAAATTTCCAGGTGAAGGTGTTCGTTCCGGCCGAAATGTTCACTTTGGTCCATCGGTTGGCCGATTGCTCATCCAGCTTAGGGAAGGCTCCATTAGCACTCGCGATCTTCCCATCTGCTGGTCCGGCATTCGGGAATCCCTTGGGCGCTTCCAAGCTCTGAGGCTCGTATACGATCGCACCGCAGTCCGTATTCTGGCCGTTTTTGCACAAGATCGCCCGGCTTGCCGGCCCGTCCACCCAGCCGTGAGCCGAAGCTTGTTCCGATAACAGGATCATTCCGATTCCAGCAATCACCATGACCAACAAAGAAGTAAGCGCCTTCAAAACTAACGATTGTGCTAGCCGTGTTGAAGTCATGCTTGTCCCTCCTTTGAAATTGGAAATGTGCCTTATGTCTGATCCTTGGCTGTGCATTTCAAATTCTCACTTTTACAACCTTCTGCAGGAACCCTAAACGCCCCCCCTTTCTGAAGGAAGTCTATATAAACTCCCAAAGGAGCTTATACCATAACTGCGTATCACATAAGATCATGAAGGGAATTAAATAAATAGAAGAGGATGCTAATACTGGGGAAAATTACTGATGTCCAAATTATACACGATTCGATGCATTTTTGTGAAGAATTATTTATTTTTTGTAAAATATAGTACATCCTTGGTAACTTGCCACGTTAAAAAACCCGCCATTACAGCAGGTTCTTGTCTTACCCTATAGTTCTTTTTGTCGGAAGCCTTACTTCACCATCGCCAGCGCCAACCCGTCATATGCCGGCAGCAATGTGCTGATCAGACGCTCATCCGTGGCGATCATCTCGTTGAATCTGCGCATCGCTTGTACCGACGGTCCATTTTTGTCGGGATTTAACGTCCGGCCGCGCAGCAGAATATTATCCCCGGCAATCAGCGCTCCCGGTTTCGCCAACTTGATCGCATATTCGAGATAGTTCGGGTAGTTTTCCTTATCCGCGTCGATCAAAAAGAAATCAAACTGCTCCCCCCGTTGCTCCAGAATATGCAAGCTGTCCAACGCGGGGCCTACCATGTATTCCACCATCTGCCCGTATCCGGCTTCATGCAAATTGGTTCGTGCCAGTTCGGCGTTCTCTTCCTTCAACTCCAAGGACACGAGCCGCCCGTCCGCAGGCAATCCCCGCGCCATGCAAATGCCGCTGTATCCGCCCAGCGCGCCGATTTCCAACACGGATTTGGCTCCGGCCAGCTTGACGAGCAGCGTTAACAGCCGCCCATATCCCGGCGCAATCGACACATCCCGCATCCCCTGGTTGGCGATGGATTGGGTTACCCGTTCCAGCACTTCATCCTTGGCGTATAATTCATCACCGTATTCCTCCGGCGTCAGCATCGAATAATCTTCCTTTCATCCGTTCATTCCTTTTACTTAAGAACCGTTTGTAACTTGTTAGACATTGGCCTATACTGAATTGTATGGTTTTTCCGCTATTCTCACAAGTCTATGCGAAGCTGGAGTGATTGACGTAAATATGGCTGGACCTTTGCAACTGATCGCCACCGCCCCGATGGGCCTGGAGGCCGTGGTGGCGCGTGAACTCAAAGAATTAGGTTATGAAGATACGGCGGTGGAGAACGGCAGGGTGAATTTCACCGGAGATCTCATCGATATTTGCCGCTGTAATTTGTGGCTAAGAACCTCGGATCGCGTCCTCATCAAAATGGGCGAGTTTACGGCCGTCACCTTTGACGAGCTGTTTGAAGGCACCAAGGCGCTGCCTTGGCAAGATTTTATCCCGGTAAACGGAGAGTTTCCGGTGGAAGGACGCTCGCACAAATCGCAGCTCAGCAGTGTGCCGGCGTGTCAGGGGATCGTGAAAAAAGCGATTGTCGAAAAGCTGAAGCAATCCTATCACACCGAGTGGTTCGAAGAAACCGGACCGCGCTACGTGATTGAAGTAAATCTGCTTAACGACAAAGCGCTGCTGACACTGGACACGACCGGTCCAGCACTGCATAAGCGCGGCTACCGCAAGCACGCGACCGAAGCACCGCTCAAGGAGACGATGGCCGCGGCGATGATTCTGCTCAGCCGCTGGAATCAAAACCCGGTGCGCCCGTTCTACGACCCGTGCTGCGGTTCGGGAACATTGCCGATCGAGGCAGCGATGATCGGCTGGAACATAGCGCCGGGCTTGCGGCGCACGTTTAACGCCGAGCGATGGCCGGTTGTGCCGCCAGAGCTGTGGCAGCAAGCGCGCGACGAGGCGATTGACGCGGTACGGGACGATGTACCGCTGAACATTGCCGGCAGCGACATTGACCCGGCCGCGATCGAAATCGCTAAAGCCGCGGCCAAAAGCGCCGGGCTGGCGAACGAAATCCGGTTCGCCTGCATGCCTGCCGCCAAAGTCCAGCCGCAGGGCGATTACGGCGTGATGATCACCAACCCGCCATACGGTGAGCGGATTGGGGAAGAGAAGGAAGTGCGCAAGCTGATCGCCCAGCTCGGGAGAGTGATGGCCGGACTGCCGACGTGGTCTTTTTTCGCACTGACACCAACCAAGCAGTTCGAGCACGAGTTCCAGCGCAAAGCGGACAAGCGCCGCAAGCTGTTCAACGGGCGTATCGAATGCCAATATTTGCAGTATCTCGGGCCCCTTCCTCCGCGCCATTAGGTGCAGAGGGAGGGTCTCTCCCTTTTACACCTTAGCAAGGAAAGGAGCGAATAGGTCGTCATGCTGCGTTTGACATCTCATCGCGGTGGTTCCGGCAATCGATTCCGCCTTCGGCTGCAGTACCGCCATTTTGTTTATTTCTTTTTTGTGGCCGCGATTTTTATGAAACTGGTCATTTTGCATAATAATCTGCATGCCCGTTACATCGACATGAACCTGCTGGACGATCTGATCGCCATCGGTTCCATTCTGCTGGCTTCGTTCTGGACGTTATGGCTGCCCCCACAGGGAAGAAGTATCGCCTTGGGAGTGCTAAACGTGCTGCTCACCGTACTCATCTTCGCCGATTTGGTCTATTACCGCTATTTTGGCGATTTTCTCACTGTGCCCGTCCTGCTGCAAGCTGGACAAGTTGGGGATCTGGGCGGGAGCATCCGCGAGCTGATCCGCGTTGCCGATCTGTGGCTGATCGCCGATTGGGCGGTTTGGGCGGTGTTTATGGCTGTGCGCCGCATAAGACACGGAGGCGGTAACCGCCATCCTTCGGGTTGGCTCCGCAGCACCGGCAGATCCAACGCCTTGGGGCGCGGCTCCTTCTCGCCCATTTCCTTTAGCGGCACCTCTCGCCGCGCGCTCGGCTGGCGCAGATTCCGCCGCCTGTATACGGGGATCGGCATCTTTGTACTTGGCTTTGCGCTTACGTTGGGACCCATTCGCTTTTATACCCAAACCTGGGCGGTCGGGTTGTTCGAAAACAACTGGTGGAACGTCTCCTTATACAACGTGACCGGCTTGCTAGGCTTCCATTACTATGATGCAAGCCGTTACCTCAAGGAGCATCTCGGAGGCGGCCAAACGGTCAGCCCCGAGGAGCAGGAAGAGATCCGCCAGTGGTTCATCGAAGCTAGCCAGCGCCGCCAAGCGGACAATGCCCTGTTTGGGAAGTATGCTGGCAGCAATGTGATCGTCATTCAGGCCGAAGCCTTTATGAATTTCATGATCGGCAAAACCATAAGCGGCCAAGAAATCACGCCGAATTTCAACAAGCTGATGGGTGAGAGTCTCTATTTCTCGAACTTCTATCATCAAACCGGTCAAGGGCGCACCTCGGATGCGGACTTCTCCTCCAACAGTTCCTTGCATCCGTTGCCCACAGGCTCGGTCGCTGTCCGTTATCCGAACCATACGTTTGACGTGCTGCCGCAGATTCTGAAGACAGAAGCCAGCTATACTGCCGATGCTTTTCACGCGTACGAGGGCAGCTTCTGGAACAGGAACAATATGTATCAAGCGATGGGCTACGACCGGTTTTACAGCAAAAAAGACTTCCAGCTGGACGAGCCTCTGGGCTGGTCGCTGGGAGATAAATCCTTCTTCCGGCAGTCGCTCACGATCATGGCTCAGGAGAAACAGCCCTTTTATTCGTTTATGATCACCTTATCGAGTCATCATCCTTATACGCTGCCGGCTGGATTGCAGGAACTGGATACCGGCGAATTCAAGGGCACGATATTCGGCGATTATTTGCAGGCCGTGCATTACGTGGATGCCGCGCTTGGAGAGTTCGTGGAGGGCTTAAAGCAGGAAGGATTGTGGGATCATACGATTTTGGCCTTCTATGGGGATCACGACAACTCGATCACCGACAAAGCGGTGTATGAGCAGTTTTTTGGCGAATCGCTGAGCGAGCTTGATGTGCACCAGATCATGAATCAGGTGCCGCTGCTTATCCATCTGCCGGATGGTCAACATGCCGGTGTCTACGAGGAGCCTGCTGGTCAGCTTGACCTCACGCCGTCGTTGCTGCATCTGTTAGGTTTTTCCTCAGATTCCTACTACATGATGGGGAATAATCTATTTGCCGATCTGGGAAGTGAACGTGCAAGGGATCGGTTGGTCGTGCTGCGCTCCGGCGCGTATACAGACGGCGAGCGCTACTATATTCCATCCGACGATAACTTGTTTACGAACGGCAGCTGCTACGACTTGACCAATCGGAAGATTACCGAGATCGAGGCATGCCGCGCGAAGCACGAAGAAGCGATGAAACGCCTGCGCTTCTCAGACGAAATCATCACTTCCGATTTGATTGCGGAGTTCCGCAAGGAGAACTAACGAGCAAGATGGGGGGAGACACTGGATTCGCGGCCGATGCATCCGATCGGCTTGAACCGTCAGTCCCGCACGTCATCTGTCAGTCTGGGCAAGGCGAAATGCTGCTTTGCATGTCATCCCCTCCTTTGGCTGGTTAGATGACTTCCAGCCCATCGTTATCCGGCAGCTGCGGGTAAGCGGCATGCGGCTCGGATTGATACCAGTAGCTGACGGAGGCGATGTCGTCTTGCAGCGGTAAATAGCGGCCGCCGGAGCGCCAGCCCAGCGCCTGAATCGTCACCCGCAAATCCGCTTCGAAGCGGATCGGGTCCATGACATGCCAGCGGTACATGCCAAAGCGCTGCTGGCTTCGGTACAGGCCGTCGGGCTTAATGATCTGATGAAGCCCTAAGTATGGCGTGGAGTAGGAGCCATATTCTCCTTTGGGTTGCTCGAAGTTCCATGCCCCGCCGAAATAGTCCTCCGTGCCAGTGCCGCAAATGGTCGGGAAATCCTGATCTCCATCCATGTAGAACTTGATCTCGCCTTCCCCCCACCAGCCATTATTGTTCACCTGCCACGCCAGATATGTACCGACGTAATGCCCTTTGCCGCATACGCCGTCTAACAGCACATGCACGTCCTTGTAGCAAACCGGGTTGCTTCTTCTCCATTGGGCGTGAAAATACGCAGCATCGTCCGGTACCTCGGTTAAGGTGTAGTCGATTTGGTAATACAAGACAACCGCCGAATCCATCCGGTTTTCGATGGTGATTTTGGCCTTCTTGCGGAACGGCATCACCCAGTAACTGTTCATCCCGCCGGCCGGATTCACCGCGATCGGCAGCGAACTGACGTTGCTGCGCTCGCACCAGCCGTTGCAGAAGAAGTCGCCCAGCGGTGTCTCCACGCTTGGGGTGTCCTCATCGTCCCAGTACATCCGCAAGATCATATGACGCCAGCTTTCTGGAAAACAGGTCAGCCAAATATGCTGAATCGCACCCGGCCCGTCGATCTCCGCCACCGTAAAGGTCTGGCCTGCCGCGATATTTACCGACGGGGAGACCTTCCAGCCTTGCCCAAGATCACGGGCGCACTCCGCCCCGGTTCCTTCTGTCGCCATGCCGCCTTGCCCTTTAGCGCCGGTAAAATTCTCCGCACTGATTGATCTTGTCTTCGCCGGCGACAACCGGTACAAGTTGCCTAATCCTAGATCTAGTCCGTTGCTATGAACGTTTTTGTCAAGCCCTCGGTTTTAAATCTGCCTGAGCACGTGGCGCGAGAGCAAAAATGCGAGCGACGGTCGGCACGCTGCTATCCGTGGGTTGGTTACCACATGTTATGCCTTCGTCAGGGAGAGCCCTTGCAAGCTAGAAACGCACGTTCAGTTTCTTTCAAAACCTAGTGCAAACGGAC
>NZ_JADQ01000022.1:0-71673 GCF_000518465.1 Paenibacillus sp. J14
AAATATTTCGATCAAATCTCTCCTCACTTGATTATAGATCTCTTTCCGTCTATACTTCGGGGTGAACACGATATGGTATTTGCACATCCACTTCGTGTGAGCTAAACTATAGCTCTTGTTTGCCATCTAAGACCATTCCTTTCTTTTATTGAGCCTGAACATCTCAATTTTATGGGAATGGTCTAGTTGGTCAAACCTTCGTTCCTCCACCCGCATAGCGGGTGGTTTTTTGTTTCGCACGCTTCGCGAGCTCAACTGGCTAAAGCCATAACAAAAAAAGCCTGCTCATCGCGAGCAAGGCTTCGTTTAATCCTATATTTACTTCTTAGGGTTACCGCCCAAACCGTATTCCCGATCATATGCATCAAAAATTTTCCGAGCAACCGGTGCCGCGCTGTAAGCCCCAAAGCCTCCTTCGGGAATTACAACCGCCACCGCCAGCTTCGGCTTCTCCCTTGGGGCGAACGCAATAAACACGCCGTTATCCAACAGTTCTCCTCTGTAATCCTGCTGCGAAGTTCCCGTCTTGCGGGCAAAATCGTAAGGAAAACCCTCAAAGGCGTTCACAGCTGTTCGCATCCCTTCAATAACTTCATCCCAATAGGCGTCCTTCATTTTCACTTCGTTAAGCACCTTCGGTTCAAATTGAACCACCACTTGGCCTTCGGCATCGGTGATCTTCTGCACAAGTCTAGGTTGCATGCGTTTTCCCCGATTGGCCAGCGTTGCGGCATATTGCGCCAGTTGCATCGTCGTATATTTACCCTGCTGCCCGAAGGAGGCATAAGCCAAGCGGGACAATGCCGTCTGCGATTCGTCTTTATAATCCAAGATCCCTCGGAAATCATCAGGCAAATCGATTCCTGTGGGGACGCCTAACCCAAATTGCTTCATGTAATCGTCCCAAACCTGAATCCCTTTGGCTCCATATTTGTTGTACAGCTTCTCCCCGACCATATCGACCATAAATGCATTGGACGATACGCGAATGGCGTCTTTCGGATAAAGGGGGCCGTAGACATGCCCGGAGGAATTCCGCACACTCGCTGAATCGTTGCGGCCGAAATAAGCGATCCCTCGATCATTGTACTTCGTCTTGGTCGTAAACAAACCTTCGTTCAAGCCGATCAACACCGACAATGGCTTGATCGTCGAACCCAGATACACGGTGGACTCAAAATCGTGGTCGGAGCGCCCGGAGGAATACGGCCATACCGTGCCATTCCGATAATTTGACGAAATTTGGTTCCATACCTCATTGGATACTCCGCCAGTTTGCCATACATTCGTATCATAATCCGGCATGCTGGCCATCACGATGACGTTTCCAGTGTCGACTTCCATAGCCACGGCATAACCCGTTTTGGCGTGAGGATGCACTCTACCGGATACTAGGTTTTGATGAACCCACTCGATTTGATCCAGAATCGCCTGTTCTGCGACCTGTTGCACCTTTTTATTGATTGTCGTATGTAGATCGTACCCCTTCTCCGGTGGTACGATTTCGGGAACGCCATTCACCATGTTCCGCGGATCAATCGGCACGCGCTTATATCCGTTTTTCCCCCGCAGTTCCTGCTGATAATATAGCTCCAACCCATCGAAGCCGACAAACTCGTCTTCCGTGTATTGCAGCGCCGGGTCGGCATTTCGTTGTTCCCGTATCGGCTGATACCAAGCCAAATCATATGTGGATTGGAACTTCTTTAGATAACCGATCGTTTGCACCGCAACCAAATCAGGGTCATAGTGGCGCACCGACTCCTCAATGATGTCTATTCCAGGAAACCTGCTTTTTTGAGCAAGGAAATAGGCGGTTTCTTGTTCCGTCAGGTTGCTCTTGATTCGACGTGGAGCAAACCCGCTGCTGCGGCGAAATTTCAAATCCATCGCATCCAGAATCTCTTCCTCCGTCATCTGCGCGTTGGGATCGCCATACGAATCAAACACCTTCTTCAATTCTTTCGCCAGGGCCTTAGCTTCCGTCAAATTGGCTCTGCCCGTTTCAGTTGTAGAATCATAGTTACTTTTCTGTAAAGTCAAATATAAGGTTTGGATTGGCGTGGAATAAGCCAGCTTCGCTCCATCGGCGGACAGAATCGATCCTCGAACCGGCGGCATCGGGACATCCCGGAACCTCATTTTCACCTCTTCCATAGAGATTGATGGTCCTTCGACAAACTGCAAGATGGCAAGTCGGATAATGATGAGGGTGAACAACGCGAAGGCACTGAAGAAAAACAGATTCAGCCGAATATAGAAATGCCGCCGCATGGAGGCTTGCTGTTCCTGGGGATCCTCAATGACGAATTTGTTCATCCACTTTACGCCTCCCTGTTAGTGATGAATCGTCCTTCCATAAGAAAAACGACCCTTTCAACATCGCTGTGAAAAGGTCGTTGCTGTCATTGGATTCAATTAAGGATTCGTTTGCTCGGTTTGATTTCCGTTTTGCTGGGAAGCATTATTGTTTGTCTGTTGCTGATTTTGGTTTTTGGTCTTTTTCGGAACCCCGTCCAAGCCATATTCCTGATCGTATGCATCAAAAATTTTACGGGCAACCGGCGCGGCGCTGTATGCACCAAAGCCGCCTTCCGGGATAACAACTGCTACCGCCAGCTTCGGGTTCTCCCGAGGGGCGAAAGCGATAAATACGCCGTTATCGCGATTGGCACCATCAGCCCATTGCTCCGAGGTCCCGGTTTTTCTAGCAAAATCGTAAGGGAATCCCGAGAAAGCCATGGAGACATCGGTCTCCATACCGCTGATGACCTCTTTCCAATAAGCATCGTTAAATTTGACCTCATTGAGAACTACCGGCTTAAATTCCTTTACGATATTGCCGTCCGTATCGGTAATTTTGCTGACGAGATGCGGTTCCATGCGTTTCCCTCGCGTAGCCAAAGCCGTTGTATATTGGGCGAGCTGCATCGCGGTGTATTTCCCTTGTTGTCCAAAGGAAGCATAGACTAGTCTTGATAAGGCTGTCTCCGATTCATTTGTATACTCCAGATTGCCCAAATATTCTTTTGGCAGATCCACACCCGTCGAAACCCCTAGACCAAACTGCTTCATGTAGTTGTCCCAAATTTCAATCCCTTTCGATCCGTATTTGTTGTAGAGTCTTTCCCCCACCATATCAACCATAAAGGTGTTTGAAGAATGACGGATCGCGCCAGCCGGGTCGATGGAACCATAAGCATGGCGTTGGGAGTTCCGGACACTTGCAGAATTGTTCTTCCCAAAGTAGGCAATACCTGTATCGTTATAATAGGTACTTGTTGTAAACAAACCTTCATTCAAGCCGATCAACACCGATAACGGCTTAATGGTTGAACCCAACAAAATAACAGATTCCAAGTCATGCCCCGACCGCCCCGAACTAATCGGCGTGATCGCCCCGTTCTGATAGTTGGAAGAGATCTTGCTCCAATTCTCAGGAGATATCCCGCCGGATTGCCACACATTGGTATCGTAGTCCGGCATGCTGGCCATAGCCACCACATTGCCGGTCTCGACTTCCATCGCAACCGCGTAGCCGGTTTTAGCATTAGGATGAACCTTCCCGGATACCGGGTGGGTATGCACCCATTCGATCTGATCAAGGATTGCCTGCTCAGCGACCATCTGAATGTTCTTGTTGATCGTCGTGTGAAGATCATGGCCTTTTTCCGGCGGCGTAATTTCCGGGATCCCGGTGGCCATGTTCCGCGGATCAATCGGCACGCTCTTATAGCCGTTCTTCCCGCGCAGCTCGTCCTGATAGTACAGCTCCAGGCCGTCGTATCCGACGTCCTCAGTTTCTGTATATTGCAGTGCCGGATCATCGTTCTTCGCTTCCCGGATCTGCTTGTACTTCTCCAGCGATGTAGATGCCCCTTTAAACTTTCGGATATAGCCGATCGTTTGCACAGCTACGGTATCAGGATCGTAATGGCGGATACTCTCCTCAACGATGTCGATCCCCGGAAATTCACTTTTCCGTTCCAAGAAATAAGCAACTTCCGCAGGCGTTAAATCGATTTTAATTCGACGCGGCGTAAACCCGTTATACTGCCGGTAATCAAGGTCCATCGCCTTGATGATGTCCTCTTCCGTCATTTGGGTCTCCGGCGAACCTAATTTATCGAAAACTTCCTTCAGCTTCTTGGCAAGTGCCAATGCTTCCGGACGATTGGCTTTTCCCTTATCTGTGGAATTGCTGTAGTCTTTCTGCAGCGTGATATACAGCGATTGAACCGGCGTGGAATAGGCTAACTTCTCGCCCCCCGCCGCATAAATCGTTCCGCGGGTTGGAGCAAGCGGCACATCCTTAACGCGCAAATTACTCTCCTGTTTAGACAACGTTGGACCTTCTACGAACTGTAATATGGCTAAACGTACGATGATAACGGTAAATATGGCAAAAGCACTAAAGAAAAACATGTTAAGCCGAATGTTAAAATGGCGTTGCATTGCGATTTCTTGTTCTTGCGGATCCTTCGCATAAGTGCTTTTCAAGGTGTTTCCCTACTTTCTATCCCTTAAATCCTCATTTCTTGCAGTCAACTTCTCTATAGTACCATAACGAAATAAGGGGCGGTGAAGTTACGCCCCCTTTCCAGTATTTTTTCATCGCACCAACTTAAATTGCAGCACATACTTAAATCAGCTTGTTAGGGACATGGGTTTCACTGAATGCCGGCGGATTAAACCAGTCGCCGCTCTTGGCCCAGGTCGAATCCAGCGGAATCCAGGCGTCTTTCTCGGACAAGTATACCTCGTTCCAGGCATGAGGACCGTACCCGCCTTGCCCGTCGTATCCAAGTCCGGTCACGACCTTCACCTGAAGTCCGACGGTTCTGGCCATGACGGCATAGAGCCGGGCATAATCGATACACACCCCGCGTTTGGTATCAAACGTCATTTGCGGCGTTTGCTCATGCCAGATGCCTTTCTCCTCATAGTCTTTCACTTTATCGTAATCGTATGACACCCGGGTTCCAACCCAGTCGTATAGGCGCCGGGCCTTCTCTTCATCCGTGTCAGCGCCTTTGGTGATCTCTACAGCGGCCAACTCAATGGATTCGGGAATGTTGGCATCAATCACTTCGTATTTCTGCTGCAGGATGCTGCCAAGCTCTGCTTCTACGCTGCGCGTGAATACCGGCAGCTTCTCCTTGATCAAATTGCCGGTAATCGGCTCAATAATCGTTCTTGCCCCTTGTTGATAGACCGGCGAGGCTTCTACGTAACGGCTGAACCCGCTGTTGGGATACAACGTCACGACAATAAATAAGATGGCGATCAGCATCACGCAACGCGCCGCACCAATCACCGCGCCGATTCCTGCGCCAGCCAAACGGCTCAGCAGCGAAGCCGGACGGTCCCCGCCGGAGAACACCCAGCCGAACAGACCGCTTCCCCCGCGAACGAACAGCATCGCGAAGCCCGCCAAAGTACGTATGATCCAATAGAGCAGAAGAAAAACGACGGCAAATCGCATCAGCGGAAAATCCCGCACCGCCATGACCAGCATATATAGAACTTGCTCCCACTTCGCCAGCTCTCGATCCGGCAACGGCAGCTCCGTCAGCCAAGTCTGAACCTTCGGAGATAACCACATCGTTAACGGGATGGCGATGGCAATGCCAACCAGCGATAAGACGCCGCCGCTTAATAGCGTGAACAGACGGCCTGCCGAACGGGAGGCTCCGCGCACCAATCCCTGCAGCACCGAGCTGAGAAGCACGGCAAGCAGCAGCACCGTGATCCAGTTATATTCGCTTAGCGTTTGCAGCAATGTCGTCATGTCCAGCTTCATAAGCTCCTCCGTCCAATCTAGGTGTAAGTCGTCATTATCTTAGGTTATTGAGAATTCCGTTTCGCTTCTTGGATGAAAGCCTCCAGCGTGTCGTTCATCGACCATTCACCCAACGAAACGCCGCGGAACGATACTTTCACTTTATCGCTGCCCGCTTGTCCGGTCACTTCCAGATTCGGGGTCGTAATGGTAAACGAACCGTCCGGATTTTGCGTGATTTGGGCTTCCTTCGCTTCATTTTTCATCATGTTCAACGCTTCGGTTTTACTGATGTCGAGGGCTTGTTCCTTCACCGTTGTTACTGCCTCCCCGATATCCTTCAGCGTGATCCCGCTGTAAATCACGATAAATGCGGCGATGACCAGCACCAGTGCCCATTTGACAACCGTTCTCACAAAATTGAGCACAAGGAAGAGAATGACCAGTGCTACAACAATCACCAGCCAATTTTCTTTCAGAAATTCAGTCCATACTTGTACGTCATACATTGATGAATCCTCCATATTTAGATTTTCCATGATTTTTGATTTCTGTATTTTGATTCTAACCCATTATACATGATGGCCCAAGACCATGTCAGCTTAACCCCCAATCCCGCGGAAATCAAGCTTGGATGAAACTTGGATCGAGCAGCGGAGCGTAGCTGGAAGCTACGTGAGCAACGAAGAGACAAGGTGAATTCAAGATTCGAAGTCGAACAGCATCTCCGCCTCTACTTCGTGATGGAAAGCCGATCGGGTAATAAGTTCGTCCATGGGAGCGTACAAGTAATACTAACGTTCATTCTACGAAAAGGAGGGGCGACGCGTGAAAATCGCCTTCTGGCTGTACTTCTTTATGTTTCTGGCTTTCTTCGACCTGCACGCCCAGTACCCGATCCTGACTCCGTTTGCCTTGTCGCTGGGAGCCGCGCCGACGTTTATCGGCTGGATGATGGGGATTTATGCGCTGACGCATCTGCCGGGCAACCTGCTCGCCGGCCAGGGCGTCGATCGCCACGGCAGCAAACCGTACATGATCTTTAGCCTGGTGACTGCCGGCTTGGTTTTGCTGCTTCAAGCCTATGTCACGGAGCCTTGGCAGCTGCTCGTGCTGCGTTCCATCAGCGGTTTTGTGCTCGCCTTCCTGTCCCCGGCCTGTCTGGCGATGCTCGCTTCGCTGTCCAAAAATCCGGTGCAGCAAGGCAAGCTGATGGCCGGTCACGGGGTGATGCATACCGTTGCTTCCGTCGTATCGCCGGCCGCCGGCGCTTTTCTTGTCGCTCAATCCGGCTTTTCCATCGCCTTTCAAATGCTGGGCTGGCTGTTGATCTCGACAGGCATCATTGCCATTTTTACGATCAAGGAGCCTCCCCGTTTGGTTACGGAAGGTCCGGCCAAATTGGACGCGGCGAAATCACAGGTACCAGTGAAGATCAATGTGATCCCTTTGCGTTATTACGTGTTGCCGTTCGCCGTCTCCTGCTCACAGGGCATTTTGTTCTTTGAACTGCCGCTGCAAGCCGGCGGGGCAGAGGGGATCATGAATACCGGCTTTTATTTTTCTATTATCAGCTTAGGAGCGCTGGTCACGCTGTCGATGTTATTTTTGAGCCGCTATTCCCCTTATTTAAGAGCCAGTATCGGCATTCTGGGGATCGCCTTATCTTTCTTCGCCTTGGCCGCCTTTGAGTTCATTCCGCTTCCCGTGGTGCTTGTAGCCCTAGGGATGGCGAAGGGAGTCGTGTATCCCGCCATGGCTTCGCTGTTTATCGATTTAAGCGGAGGAAAACGGCTCGGCACCGTGTTTTCACTGCAATCGATCGCCATGTCGCTGGGTTCCTTTATCGGCCCGATTGTCGCGGGAGCCATGCACGGCAGCTATTCTCCTTACTTCCTAGCCTTCTTCGTGCTGATGCTGGCCACCATCATCGTCCCGCCTAGAAAGTTTACCGCAACCCTGCCGCCCCCAGTTGGCGCGGGTACGGGACACCATCACTAATCGATGGACTTATGCCCGCGGGACAAGTGCAACGGATTTTTCATTTCAGTTTAGGCTGCCGCACAGGGCACATGATACGGTCCTACATAAGATAATCGTGTAGTAACCGATCATGTTTGAAAGCGGGGTGAACATGAATGGGCGGCATTGACAATTGCGGACCGGGCCCGGTGGTTCCTGGCTATGGATTCTGGACAACGACGGGGACGATCCTCGTGTTGTACATCTTGCTGGTAATCATCCTCCGTGCTCCTCTTTATTAATTCTTGTAATCGTTACTGACCCCTGCACACCGGTCTGCCCTCGGGCAGGCCGCTTGTGTTTAAGGGGGGCTTTTGCAGCACAAGATTCCATCATCTACCGAAAAAGATGAACCCTCCCTTCCTCTGTTAACGTACTAAAAGATAGAACAAATTTTAAGGGAGGGCTCTAGTTGAAGAAAAAACGAAACTCGATTTTAGCCATCATTCTGACTCTTACGCTATGGTTACCTGGAACGGTTATGGCGGCAGAGGCGCCGCCGGCCAACACCTCACCGCAAGGATTGGAGGAAATCGCCGCCGCGAAGGCCGCATTGCTCACCGAGACGTACGGAACAACCAGCGTTCAGTACGCCCTGGTCGACCATGGCAAACTCCTCATTTCAGGACAAGCCGGAAAGAATGATCCTGAAGACAAAATCCCGCTGACCGCTGAAACGATATATGGCATCGGATCGACCAGCAAAATGTTTACGACCGCTGCCGTTATGAAACTGGTCGATCAAGGTAAAATCAGCCTCGATTCGCCGTTGGTTAATTATATCCCGGAGTTTAAGATGAACGATGAGCGATACAAGCAGATCACGCCGCGCATGCTGCTGAACCATTCCTCAGGTTTAAGGGGATCCAGTCTCACCAACGCGTTTTTGTTCGAAGACAACGACCCTTATGCGCATGATACGCTGCTTGACCAACTGGCCAATCAATCCCTGAAGGCTGACCCAGGAGCGTATTCCGTATACTGCAACGACGGATTTACACTGGCGGAAATTTTAGTCGAACGTGTCAGCGGGATGGATTTTACGGATTTTATCCACCAGGAATTCACCGGACCGCTTGGGATGGAGCATACGTTGACGCCGCAGGACGGTCTCGACTTTGACAAGCTTGCCGCACTCTATGCACCAGGAAATCCACAGCCATTACCGAAGGAAACGGTGAATGTAATCGGGACGGGCGGCGTTTACTCGACCGCTGAAGATCTGGTGAAATTCGCCGGCTTGTTTACGGGCGAAGCCGACAACATTTTGTCCAAGCAAGCAGCTAAAGCGACGGCACAACCGGAGTATAAAAGAGGGATCTGGCCTCAGGATAACGACAACAGCGTCGACTTTGGTCTAGGCTGGGACAGTGTAAAACTGTTTCCTTTTAATGAATACGGTATCCAAGCATTGGCCAAAGGCGGCGATACATTGCTGTATCATGCCCAGCTGGTCGTGTTGCCAGAGCAACAAATGGCAGCAGCGGTTCTCTCCTCCGGCGGGTCCAGCTCGCTGAACCAACTGCTTGCGAACGAAATCCTGCTCCAAGCGTTAAAGGAGAA
This sequence comes from Paenibacillus sp. J14, assembly GCF_000518465.1. Taxonomy (NCBI): domain Bacteria; kingdom Bacillati; phylum Bacillota; class Bacilli; order Caryophanales; family Paenibacillaceae; genus Paenibacillus; species Paenibacillus sp. J14. The sequence goes on from NZ_JADQ01000022.1 coordinate 9,368, forward strand.
GGGGACGATTTCCGAGCTCAAGCCAGCCAAATCCTTTGGTACGCCGGAACAAGCGGACATGCCTGAAGAACTCAAGCAGTTCAGCGGATATTATGGAGCCACCAACCAGCTGATCCGCATCGATGTCGCCGATGGGGAAATCCAAATCACGTCCCCGTTTGCGCCTAGCGAATCGTTAGGACTTCCTAAGCTCGTGTATACGAAAGACGGAACCTTCGTCAGCGAGGACGGATCACTGAAAGTCAGCTTTGTGAAAGAGAAGAACGGACGCACCTATCTGTGGGAAAGACAATACGCCACCGTTCCTGAATTAGGCCAGCTCGCCCTCAATCTGTACTCCGCAGAGAAACTTACGGACAACACCATTTCACCGGAAGCGGAGGCAGCCTGGAAGCAACGCGATGGGAAAAGTTATTACCTCGTATCGGAAAAATACAGCTCGATGGCCTACTTCATGATGTTGCCAGTTGTCCAAATGAACCGTACGGACAGCCTGCCCGGTTACGTGATGGACAAGCAAATTACAGGCCCTGATACCCTGATGGGCAAACATCAGGTTCCAGCGACGGGCAGCCGAGACTCCGAAGAATATCGCTTCTTCACTCAAGGTGGAAGTGAATATTTGGAGGCCGGCGGCGCCTTGTACCTCAGCGGCGATCAAATCAAAGAGCTGTACCCTGGCAAGAAGTCCACGGTGACCTTGCAGCCGTCTGAACAAGCGCGTTGGTACACGATTCCGGCAAAAGCAGCAGGAAAGACGATCACGGTGGAACTTCCAGCCAAAGCCTCCTTTGCCGTGTATGATGCTGCAGGGGCTTGCGTGAACTTCTCGGTAGCCAGTGGCAGCACCCAAGTAAACCTGCCTGAGAACGGAACGATTGTGTTTATTGGTGATCCAGGCATGCGCTTTGGCATAGAATTGAACTAATCGAATCGAACAGCCCTTATTTTCTTATCTAGTTTCTAGCAGTTTTGCATGAAGTCCCCTCCCGGGTATAAACTAGAACGTAATAACCCCAGCTTGGTGGATTACGTTTAGCCTGGAGGGGATTTATTTTGCCAATCAGCATCATTGTGGAAGGGAAGAACGACCGCAGTAAGCTGCGGCGCCTATTAGATGAAGAAGTCCGCATTTACTGTACGTTTGGGACATTAAATCATGAGAAACTGGAGAGCTTGCGGAAGAAGGTCAAGGATGACGAGTTGTTTCTGTTCCTCGACAACGATCCTTCCGGCAAACGAATTCGCGGCGTACTTCGGGATGCTTTTCCCGATGCGGAGCAAATTTACACAAGACGAGGATATGCCGGAGTCGAAGGAACGCCCGATGAATACCTGATCGCTCAATTAGAAAAAGCCGGGCTGGAGGAATACATCATCTATCCCCCAACACCGGCTACCTATGACAAGTTTTGATTGTGAATGAAGTTACTCCTTGGCGAGGCTGATCACACCCGCGGCGATTTCATCCGGCGTCGCCTCTGGCCGGTAAATTTCCCGCAGCTGGCCTTTGCGATCAACGAGACCGATGAGATCCATATGCACGTAGTTTCCATCCGCGTCCTTATCGATCAGAATTTTAAAGGAGTCCATCGCCAGGTCGATCGTCTTCTGCTGATCCCCCCGCAGGAAATACCAACCGGAATAATCCGCTTTGAATTTATCCCCAAACGCCTTGATGTTCTCCAGCGTATCGCGTTCCGGATCAAACGAGATCGAGACAATCGACGCATCCTTGCCGAACAAGCCTTTCTCTTTCAAAATATCCTGGACTTGGCTCAGCCGGAAGGTTGTGATCGGGCAAACATCGGGACAGTTGGTGAAGAAGAAATAAAACAGCCGGACTTTGCCATTGGTATCCTGCAGCGAGACCGTCTTGCCGTCTACGTTCTCCATGCTAAAATCCGCAACAGGGCGGATCACGGGAAGCTTAGGCTTCGCATACGTATCCCAGAGCAGATAGCCGGCTAAAATCACGCAGATGGCCAGCAGAATCCATGTCCATTTATATTTCTTCAAAACCGCCATTTCCCATCCCCCTAATTACAACCTAACCGTATCCAAGATCATCACGATTAAAGCAATGGTTAAATAGTTCACGGAGAAAATAAATACCCGTTTCGCCCAAGCGTCGTTATCCTTAGCCCGGAACCCTTGGAGTGCCATGAGCAGCCAAGCCACCGACAGCAGGGTGCCGATGATGAGGAACCAAACGCCCGTATAGCCATAGACATACATCAAAATCGGTATCGGAATCAGCAATGCCAGATAAGGGATCATCTGCAACTTCGTGCGCGGAATGCCCTTCACGACCGGCAACAACGGGAAGCCCGCGGCCCGATATTCCTCGGTACGGCGAATCCCCAGCGCCCAGAAATGAGGCGGTTGCCATAGGAACAACAGGGCGAATAACATCCAAGTTCCCAAATCGATCCGGCCGGAAGCCGCAACATAGCCAATGACCGGCGGCATTGCGCCGGAGATGGCCCCAACCGACGTGCTCCAGGTCGAGCTACGCTTAAGCCACAGCGTATACACCACCACGTAGACAAACATCCCTACCGCACCAAACAACCCGGCCAGCAGACCAGAGAAGATAAACAAGACGGATAAGCCCAGCACTCCCAAGATAACGGCATACCATAACACCGTCCTCGGAGCCAGCTTCCCCGTAGGGAGGGCTCGGTTCTTCGTCCGGGCCATCTTCGTATCCATCTCCCGGTCGAAGTAATTGTTAAAGACACAGGACGATGCCATCACCAACATCGTTCCCAGCAACATGACAACTAATTGAATATAATCAAGCTCCCAGCGGGAAGCCACCCAAAACCCGGCAAACGCAGCAATCAGATTCGAACGTAGAATGCCCGGTTTCGTTAAGGCGATAAAATCTCTCCAAGTCGCCGTCTCTCCCGGAGGAGTAGGTCTCACGGACAACGCAGCGGATTCCGAAGAAGCCTGAACACTTAATGGTTTGTCCACGCGCGATTCATTCCTCCTATATTTTGAAATAAAGTTCAGTTTAGGTTTAGGCTTACCTTTATCGATCATTCATAAAATTCAACGTTTTTACCCTTACGCTATAAACTTTATCATATCAAAAGCTAGAAGTGTTTGACAATCGCTGGAATATCGCGCGTTAACTATGACAATTTAGTGACACAATAAGCCGCCGGGCACAGCCGGCGGCTTTCTTTTGACATATCGCTTATTTTCCGACAAACCCCATCAGACGTTGAACATCCTGCAGCGTTTTCTCAGCCATTTCGGAAGCGCGTTCCGCCCCTTGGCGCAAGATGTTGCGCAGCTCGCCCGACTCGCGGATATCACGGTACCGCTGTTGGAGCGGCTCAAGCACACTGACGACCGCTTCAGCCAAGTCTTTTTTGAACGGACCATACATTTGCCCTTCATACCGTTTCTCTACTTCCGCGATGGTCAGTCCCGAGCATTGGCTGTAGATCGTAATCAGGTTGCTGATCTCCGGTTTCGTCGCCGGATCGAATTTTACTTCTCGCCCGGAATCCGTAGTTGCCCGGCTGATCTTCTTGCGGATTTCGTCCGGCGTGTCCAGCAAGGCGATGTAGCTGCCTGGATTCGGATTGCTTTTGCTCATTTTCTTGGAGGCATCGTCCAGCGACATGATCCGTGCCCCAACCTCAGGAATGTACGGTTCCGGCAGCGTAAAGTATTCACCAAACCGATGGTTGAACCGTCCCGCCAAATCACGGGTTAATTCCAAATGCTGTTTCTGGTCATCTCCGACCGGCACCAGATCCGCATTATAAATCAAAATATCCGCCGCCATTAAAGCAGGATAAACGAACAACCCGGCCCCGACGGATTCTTTCCCGGCCGATTTGTCTTTAAATTGCGTCATCCGTTCTAGCTCGCCCATCGAGGTGAGCGTCGTCAGCAGCCATCCGAGCTGGGCATGCTGCATCACATGGGATTGCAGATAAACATTCGCTTTATTCGGATCGATACCAGCTGCGAGATAAAGCGCCGCCACCGCTTCGGATTGCTCCGTCAGTGCAGCCGGCTCCTGCGGAACGGTGATCGCGTGCAAATCCACGATCATAAAGTTACAAGCATGATCATCCTGCAGCTTCACAAAGTTCTTAATCGCCCCGATGTAATTGCCTAGTGTCAGTTTGCCGCTGGGCTGAATGCCCGATAATACTCTCTTCATAACAAAAATCCTCCCTTTAATTCTATTTCTGCATAAGTAAGATCCCGGTTTATTGTAAAATGCAAAAAGGCCCCACGCCCGCAAGGGACGTGAGACCGTGGTGCCACCCTTCTTTGCTGATGTTGGAGCATGAATGTTACGCAGTCAACTTAAGACGCTGATGCGTTTGTCGCAACAAGATCAGCCTTTCCAATCCGTAACGTGGATGACCCGGCCGGCCTACTGGCAACAGGCTCATCGCCTCTTGTGTTCAACCTGGCGCTCCGAGGCCCATTCGGCACAAGCTCCTTCACCGGTTCGCATCAACCACCGGCTTTCTGAGGAACGGAAACTTCGCTTACTTCCCCTCATCAACGCTTTCTCATTATGCCTATCATCATAATTAACACCAGCGTTGGTGTCAAATCTATTTTTCGTCTTACGCAAAAAGTGTTATGATTAGTCTAGTCTAAGGAACTGATTATGTGGGAAAAGGAGCAACGATATGAAAAAGGTGACCAAAGGGCAATGGAACGGTTACGATACGTACATCTTACATAGCCGAGAGCTTGAAGTCACGCTGCTACCTCGCCTAGGAAATAACGTCATTCGTATATGGGACAATGTCCAGCAGCGCGATGTGCTGCGTCATCCAGAAGAGAACGAACTTGATTTCTACCTGCAGAAGCCATATCATTTCGGCATCCCGCTCTTAACTCCCCCCGGACGCATTCGCAGAGGGAAATTCACGTATGCCGGGCAAGAATATCAATTTGATCGCAATACGGCAAATGACAACCACATCCACGGTCTGCACCGTACGCAAAGCTGGTGCGTGAGCGATATTGAAGAAGACGACGAAGGCTGCACGATCACCACAGAATTCAAAACCTCTGACGATCCCAATTGGATCCGTCAGTATCCCGAACCCTTGAAGCTGGAAATGACGCTCAGATTGCAAGGGGCAAAATTAACGCAAACCTTCAAAATTACGCACTTGGGTCAAAACCCAGCCCCCTTTGGTTTGGGGCTGCATACCTGGTTTCTCATTGACGGCGAACCTGGTCGCTGGAATGTGAAGCTGCCCGTGACGGAGCTTTACGATTTGGACGAGGAGAACATTCCTACCGGGAAGACCGCTCCGCTAGGAAGCTGGGATGCATTAAACACAGGGATGAATCTGCAAGGCGTGAATTGCGATACCATGCTGCGAATCGGAGATAAGCCGGTCGAAGCGTTGATGCTGCGCGATGACGGCTATGGCCTTCGCTACGCAGCGGATCCTGAGTATTTTAAATTTTGGGTGATCTACTCCAAGGGGGAAGCTGATCAATTCTTCTGCATTGAACCTTACACTTGGTTGCCGGACGCTCCAAATTTGAACCTACCCGCCAGTGAGACGGGGCTGATCGAGTTGACGCCGCAACAAACGTTGGAATTAAATCTTTCCCTAGAAATGATTTATCCGAATACCGGCGATGAGAACGAAGCTTAACCTTTTTCAAAATTTCCACCTTCCTTTAGAAGGCGGTTTTTTTGTATGATTCCACAGCTTGTCTGCGAGAAGAAATAATTACCACCGCTATAGTTTTGAAGCCTCCCGCATATTTTGCACCCTACGAACCATACTAACATCACAAACGCCAAAGGAGGTGACAAACATGGCAGGTCAAAGCCGCGGAAGCCGTAATAACCTTATTGTTCCTCAAGCAACTGCTGCGCTGCAACAACTGAAAATGGAAGCAGCTCAGGAATTGGGCGTACAAATTCCGCAAGACGGTTACTATGGGAACTATACTTCCCGTGAAACCGGTTCTCTTGGGGGCTATATCACGAAACGTTTGGTTCAAATGGCGGAGCAACAGTTGTCGGGTCGTTCGAACCTGTAACTTGCATCCTCCCATTACCCTCTATAGAAACAGGCGGTCTGCTTAGCAGATCGCCTGTTTCCCTTGAATGTTGAACCCTTTAGGAAGACAGCTTTCGGTATGTACTAGCGCCTTTCTCCTTCTGCGGATACCGTTGGATCAGCAAATTGGCCATGTTATAATTCGATTCCATGATTGCATCCACGACTACGGCCCCTTGGCGCAGGGCAAATTCGTAGCTGATCTCGCCATGCGTCCAGTACCGCTTGTACTTCAGCGCTTCAATCGCCATTTTTCGAAAAGAATGGATCTGTTCTGCATTTAGTCCGTAGGGTTCTTCACTAAGCTGCCCGTTTCGACCCGCAATCGGATTGTGGCGGATGCCAAATTTCCCGATGGTGTTATTCCGGATCTGCAGAAATACGGTACCCGAAGTTAACCCCGACAGCTCCTCCTCCAGTTCCTTAAAAACCATGTCGATCTGCCTAACCAGCGATAGTTGCTCGGCTTTCAGCATATTCTCCCACCTTTCCCCCAAAGAATGCAACCTATGAAATAGGTCTTATGTCACATTATAGGTTAAATTTTCCTATATATCAACATTATGATATAAGCTGACTAATTATGTCTGTTTCTCTCAACATTTTCTTTCCTCTTCCGACAAAATTCTTCAACAAAAAAGGTCCCCTCTCGAGGACCTAAAACAGTGTAACAGAATGAAGCAGGTAGCGCCCGGTTTATTTGGTTAATTCCAAGAATGCGTCAACGTCGGCCACACATACGGCCATCGCGTCACGCCAAAAGTCCGGCTTCGTCAAATCCACGCCCAGATGCTTGGCAGCCAGCTCTTCTACCGTCATGCGGCCGGTATCTTGCAGAAGCGCATCATATTTAGCCGCAAAGCCTTGGCCTTCACGGAGCGCTTGTGCGTAGATCCCCGTGCTGAACATGTACCCAAAGGTGTAAGGGAAATTATAAAAAGGCACATCGGTGATATAGAAATGCAGCTTAGATGCCCAGAAATGCGGGTGATAACTGCCCAACGCCCCCTGGAACGCTTCACGCTGCGCTTCTTCCATTAATTCGCACAATTCCGCAGCATCCAAGTAGCCCTGCCGGCGCTTCTCGTAGAACCGGGTTTCAAACAGGAAGCGAGCATGGATATTCATGAAGAAGGCAATTGAATTTTGCACCTTATCGGCGAGCAGAACAATTTTCTGTTGATCATCTTCCGCATGTTTGACGAAGGCGTCAGCTAGAATCATTTCCGCGAAGGTCGAAGCGGTCTCCGCCACGTTCATCGCGTAATCCTGACTGAATCTCGGCAGCTCTTCCATCACGTATTGATGGTAGGCGTGTCCCAGCTCATGCGCCAACGTGTATACGTTGGATACGTTCCCTCCATATGTCATGAAGATCCGTGTCTGCTTGCTCAGCGGCAGAGAAGTGCAGAAACCACCCGGGCGTTTACCAGGACGGTCCTCGGCCTCGATCCAACGTTTATTAAACGCCATGGTGGCAAACTCCGCCAGCTTCGGGCTAAATTTGCCGAACTGCTCGACGATGTCTTCGGCTGCCTGTTCGTACGAAATTTTGCCGGAGGCTTGGCCTAATGGGGCATCCACATCGGTCCAGCTTAATTTCTCCACCCCAAGCAGCTTCGCTTTGCGCTCCAAATAAGCCACAAACTTCGGCTTGTTCTCGACGATCACTTGCCACATCGCATCGAGCGTGGCTTTGGACATCCGGTTCATGTCCAGCGGTTCCTTCAAAATATCTTCCCAGCCGCGTTTCTCGTACAATTTAAGGCGGAATCCCGCCAAGCGGTTCAGCGTATCGGCACAATAGTCCTCCGCCTTTGTCCAGGCTTCCTCCCATTTCGGGAACACGCGCTCGCGCACATTGCGGTCTGGATGATCCAGCTTGTTAGCTGCTTGACCGACAGACAGCATTTGAACCTCGCCCCCTTCTTCTTCAAAAGGGACTCCTACTTTGGCAACGATCGTATCATAATGCTGTCCCCAGCCGTGATAACCGTCTACTGCCAGGTCGGACACGAGGTTTTCCAGCTCCGGCGCCAGCTTCTCCCGCGCTTGCTCCCGTTTCTCGCGAAGCAGGAAGGAGATCGGGGCGATTTCTTCCCGCTGCATCCAGGCTTCCCACACCTCATCACTCGTCAAGCGGAGCAGGTTCCAGAATAAAGTCATCACGTTGTTGTATGCAGCGTTTAACGAAGTGACTCTCGCGTCAAGCTGGAGAGCTTTCTTGTCATGCTGGTCTTGCGCGGTCAAACAGCCGATAAAGGAGCCGGCTTCGGACAGACGGCTGTCGGCCGCTTGCAGATCTTCAATCAGGTTGTCCAATGCCTTGGTCTCTTCTACAGTGGACGGAGCCTGCAGTTCTTGCAGCTTCGCCTGGTAGGCGGCAATATCCCGTTCCAGAGCATCCAGATGATCTCTTAGCGCCGTAGAGGCAGAACCTCCAGAGAAAATGGTTTCCAAGTCCCAAGTTTGTTGAAGGGTTCCTACGAATCTTGACATAGTTCGCTTCCTTTCCGTATCGTTTAGAATTGATGCCTTATGGGATAACAGTGTATGCTAGTAGAGGATGCTCTATTATCACGCTTGTCTAAATACAGGGGGGATTTCCATGAAACCGTTGCAAATATCGGCGGATACCGCCGTGAAATTAGCCGCAAAACTCAAGGTGCCGGTCGAGCACCTTATGCATATGCCGCAGCACATTTTAATGCAAAAAATCGCAGAACTGGCCAAAGAAGAAGCAAGCCAGCCTTCCGCACCATCAGAACCCGGAAATGACAATCAAGCCGGTCACGAATCGGAGCCTTCATGATCCCGTTTAACCAAACATGGCCTTATGATCTTGTCATGGGGGACGTGTATGTCCATGAATGCCCATTTTGCTCCAGTCGTAACGTGCTGCTGCCGCTGAAGCCCCGCGAGTTAAAAACGATCCACGAGGGGAAGAAGAAGCTGCTCGTCTTCCCTTGCTGCGGGAACAAGCTTCATGTCCTGGACTGTGACAATGATTACCTGTTAACGGATAAGGTGGTCCGTTAGGTCGCCTTTAGCGCTCAAGATACAGGAAAGGGCCGTTTCCTTCTGGAACCGGCCCTTCGTCATGCCTTCTTCGATGTCTGCTTGTCCGTTCCGTCAACCGCGCATTTCCTCAGGCAGCTCATGTCCGCCATTCATCATTTCTTCGCGAAGCAGCGCCCACTGCTCACGGGATGCCCGAATCATCGCCGCATCCATGATCTTCTTGTCATTAATGACGCGCCCAAACCATTTGACCGCGTCGTTGTACTTGCCGACCCGACGGTTCAACTCGCCGATCAAATACATCAGCCTTGCATCGCTGCCGCCGACGCCTTCTTTTTCGTAAACACGGATGTAAGCCTCCAGAGCAAACTGCAGAAAACGCTTCTCCTGTTCGACGTTGTTCTTGTACCGGTACAACCAGGCAATATGATGCAGCAAGCTGGCAATAATTCGTTCCGTTTCGCCGATGGTTTGCGCGCAGATCAGCGCCAGCTTGTACGTCTCCAGCGCGGTCTCCCAATCCCGTCGCCCGCCATAGTCCTTCTGGTTAAATCGGCTGCCGATCGCCTCTTGGAATAGGGTTCTTTGCCGGTCGGTCAATCGTGGTACCGAATTCTCCGTCGAAGCAAAACCGCAGGACGGGCATACCCGAACAACGTAATAATCCGGATTCTCCTTCTGGTAATAGCTGCAGAAATCCGTGTCCGTACGTACAGCCCGTTTAAAGCTCGGACGCACACGCGAAGTCGAAAATTCATTCTGACAATGGATGCAAGTAACCTTGATCTGATAAAGCGGTTCAAGTTCCAAAACGTCCTACTTCCTTTCAGTAATCTGCCCTGCCCGGCACATTAAGTTCATCGGTCTAAGGTGTGTTTACGAAATGAAAAGCCGGGCCGGACAGACGCTCCAGCACGATCCCTCGCAGCGGCTCCTCGACGCCAATCTCCTCCAGCGCAGCTTTCATGCAGGCCAGCCAAGCCTCAGCGCGTTCCGTCGTCACGGGAAACGGCAAATGCCGGGCACGCATCATCGGATGGCCAAAGGCATCTGAATAAAGGGACGGGCCTCCAAAAAACTGCGATAAGAACATAAATTGCTTCTCCATGACCGGAGTAATGTCTTCCGGGAATAAGGGTCCTAACAACGGATCACGTTGAACCCGCGGATAGAAGGCTTCCACCAACCGCCGAATCGTCTTCTCTCCGCCGAGGTTGTCATATAGACTTAAGCTTGGATTCATCTGTTCACCGCCTCCGTTTTCCCTTATTATATCAAAAAAAAATAAAAGCTCCTACCAAGGAGCTTCTATTCGCTGCGGTCTTTCCATCTATCAGTAGCTGCGCCAATCCTCTTCGCCGGGATGGACGAGAGCGGCTCGAATTACATAAACAAAAGCACAGACAAGTATCCCTGCGACAATGCTCATGAACATCACTCCATCCTCAAAATTTGGCTGCAAACCATGTTTGATCAAATAGCTGGTACTAAAGTTCTATTATTAGTCTTAAGCATCATTTTAGCATAGAAGCTCAAAAATATCAGCCCTTTTTTGAAACCGCTTCCTCAATTTTTTTGTGCTGTTTGTCCCAATCATTTCATACACTTCACTATGATTTGTTGTGGAGGCGTACCCATGAAATTCCAACGCTTAACGGCTGTGTTATTACTCTTTACCGCACTCATGCTGGCCGTTCTTATGGCCTGCTACCCGGAAGCTTCCTGGCAAGCCGGGGTTCGCGGGCTCGCCATCTGGTGGGACGTGCTGTTCCCGTCCCTCTTCCCGTTCTTCGTCATCTCCGAAGTGCTGCTGGGCTTTGGGATTGTTCATTTTCTCGGCAAACTGCTAGACCCGCTGATGAAGCCCTTATTCCGGATCCCCGGCAGCGGAGGATTTGTGCTGGCGATGGGGTTTGCTTCGGGCTACCCCGTCAGCGCCAAGCTGGCGACCAAGCTGCGCGAGCAACGGCTCGTTTCCCGGGTAGAGGGAGAACGGCTGGTCTCGTTCACCACGTCATCCGACCCCATCTTTCTTATTGGGGCGGTCTCGGTCGGTTTTTTTGGGAATCCGAAGCTGGCCGCTGCACTTGCATTAGCACATTATGGAGGAGCCCTGGTGATCGGCCTGATCATGCGCTTCTACCGTCCAGATCGAAACTTGTCGGCAGATCCCGGGGAAGGCGGCGAATCCGAATCCGGGCGCTTCAGTCTGAAGCTGGCGCTTAAAGCCATGCATGAAGCCCGGATCCAAGACGGACGAAGTCTCGGAGAACTGCTGCGGCAGGCCGTTGCTTCTTCCCTGCAGCTGATGACCGTTGTTGGCGGCCTAGTTGTATTTTTCTCCGTAATCCTGGAGGTGCTCACCGCTTCGGGTTTCATGGGCTTCCTCTATAACGGGTTCCAACAGCTGCTGCCGCTGCTGGGGCTGCCCGGCCAGTTAGCTGAGCCGCTTATGGGCGGCTTGTTCGAGGTCACCTTGGGCGCAAAAGCATCCGCAGCGCCAGAGGGGATTCCGTTGCAATTCAAAGCTGCAGCGGCCGCCTTTATTCTCTCTTGGGGCGGCTTATCGGTTCATGCCCAAGTGGCCAGCATCTTAAATGGCGCTGACCTGCGTTATTTGCCTTTTCTCATTGCAAGATTCCTTCATGCCGTGATCTCCGCCGGGCTGTTGCTGCTGCTCTGGAACCCCTTGATGGGAGCCTCACCGGCGTGGGCAATTCAACCCCCTGCGTTTGGGGGCCAACAGATGCTATACGGTTGGGGTGCGGTTCCGGGAGCGTTCCGGCTCTTCTTAGTGACCCTGACCATGTTGCTTATTTTGTCATTTTTGGCCGAAATCATTCGCCGCCAGCGGCATCGAAAATGAAACGTTGTGTTCTGCGGACGAATTGATTATGATCTTTACAAAAGGACATTCAAGCGCATGTTCAAAATATTGTTCATTTTTGAACAGTCTTTTTCAAAGGAGCTTGTCAACTTGAGATACTTTGTACTTGACCGCGGCGATCAGCTGTCCGTGGAATTAAGCCAAACCTTCCATAAGCTTGCTGCGCAGCATGGGCTTGAGCTGGATGCGAAATCCCCGGACATCGTCGTCTCCATTGGCGGGGACGGCACGATGCTTCATGCCTTCCATACGTTTATCGACCAGATTCAATCCATCGCATTCGTAGGGATTCATACAGGCCACCTGGGCTTCTACGCCGACTGGAAAGCCGACGAAATTCCCGAGCTGGTGGAAATGATGAGCGGTCATGCGGATCCTGGCTTGCTCAGACCGCGTATCGTCCGTTACCCCTTAATCGATCTGGAGATTCAGAAGAAGTCGGGCAGCTCTTCCTACATTTGCTTAAACGAATTTACCCTGAAGGGCGTCGATGGTACGGTGGTTGCCCAAGTGGACATTAATGACCAAATGTTCGAAATGTTCCGCGGCGACGGCATCTGCGTTTCCACCCCTTCCGGCAGTACCGCTTATAACAAGAGCTTGGGGGGAGCAATGATTCACCCCACGATTGAAGCGCTGCAGATTACAGAGATCGCTTCGATCAACAATCGTGTGTTCCGGACGTTGGGTTCTCCGCTCGTGCTGCCCAAGCATCATCATTGCGACATTTATTCGCGCAAGGAACAACGGTTATTGTTGACCATTGACCACGTCAACCTGCCGATGGACGATTTAGTGTCCGTGCGCTGTCAGGTATCGGAACAGAAGATCAGCTTTGTCCGTTATCGTCCATTCCCGTTTTGGAACCGGGTCCGCAATGCATTCCTGGACTAATCGGCAGATTTGACAAGCTCAATGGATCACGAAAATATTGTAAAGGAAGAACTGAATATGATCTTAAGCTCATTCCGCAAGTATGCATTCATCCCGGTGTTGTCCCTCGCCTTGCTGGGCTTGCCCCAGATGGTTGGAGCGGCCGGGACGGCAGGCACATCTGATGCCGCAGCTGCCGGGACAATCATTCAACTGGGAACATCGGAAACTTCCACGGACCTGCAGGCGCTTCAAGAAGTATTGGACTATCTGGAAGCCTACAACATCGAAGGCGTTGAGCGTCAAGAGTTTCTCGATAATGCGATACGCGGCATGGTTTATACGCTGGACGACCCTTACAGCGATTACTATTCTAAAGATGAACTGGAGAGCTTCGAGAACAGCGTCAATCAGGAGTTCGTTGGCATCGGTGTTACACTTCGCTTCTTTAACAACAAACTGTACATAACCGACGTGTTGCCTAATTCTCCAGCCTCCAAAGCCGGGCTTCTCGCAGGGGATATTATTACCAAGGTGGATGCAAAGCCGGTCACCAGCAGTGAGGATGTCGCCCGGATTCAAGGGGAGGAAAATACCCAGGTCTCCATTACGGTCAACCGGAACGGACAGGCTCTGGTATATCCAATTACAAGAGCGCATTTCACTTTGCCTTCCGTCACTGGCAAGGTTATCCCTTCCAGCAGAGTCGGCTACATCGCCGTGACTTCCTTCTCCGATACTGCGGATGAGGAATTTGCGCAAAAATTAGCCTCCCTTCGCAAAGAAGGAATTGGTGCACTTGTTCTGGACCTGCGCGACAATCTTGGCGGTTACGTTGAATCGGCAGCTAATATCGCCAAGCAGTTCATGAAAGAGGGAATCTTAATGTACACCTCCGGCCAGAGCGGGGAAATGCAGCCCGTAGAAATCACGGGCGGCCAAGACATCGGGATGCCGGTTGTGGTGTTAACCAACGGCCTGACCGCCAGCGCATCGGAAATCTTGACAGGGGCGCTGCGCGACAACGGAATCGCTAAGGTCGTAGGGGAACAAACCTACGGAAAGGCGCGCATTCAGAACGTATTCCCGTTGTCCAATGGCAGCTCATTGAAGCTGACGGTTCAAGCCTACTTCACGCCAAACAAGCTGGATTTCAACCATGTGGGGCTCAAGCCGGACATCGAAGTAAAGAACAATGCCGCAGCGCAGTTAATTACCGGGATGTATGCAGCCGGTGTACGGCAGATCAGCGTATCCGGAGGGCCGGCCTCGCTCAACATTAACGGAACGGCTTTCCCGGGATATATCGATGTGATTCAGGACGGCCAACTCACCTATGCCCCTTCCCGTTTATTATCGTCGCTGATTCAAGGAACGCCGGTCTGGAATTCCAAGAACGGGAAGCTGACCATCACCGACTTGCAAGGAAAGCAAACCGGATTCACCTTAGCTGCCAAAACCGTCAAAGTGGTCGATGGTGAATCTTATCTCGAACTGCATGAGTTCCAGAAGAAATATCCGAAGCTCACATGGAGCTATAAACGAGGCTTACTGAACTTATTTATGAAATAATTCCTTAAGCCCAAAAAAACGGCCTCCCGATTATTCGGGGGCCGTTTCTGTTTCCTGGGTTTGCACGTCTTTACCGTTTCCGGCATCTTTGTCCTTCGCTGCGTCCTTATCCTTATGGTTATCCCGCACCTTCTGAAGAACAAAATAAGCGCAGCCGAAATTACAGTATTCGTTAATATAATCCGTGATGCCGGAATACGCGGTATCCCGATTAGCCTTGGGATGGTTGTCCCGCAGAAAACCCTTGAGGCGGAGCTTCTCATAACCCCAGTCCCCAATGATGTAATCATAGCGGTCAAGCACTTCGCTGTAACGCTGCTTAAACGCTTCAGGATCCCACGCATCCCGATAATTCTTAATCAGTTCGTAGGTTCTGCCGCCAATTTGAATCAAAGCCCCATCCTCCTTTCGGTTTACGGCGAAACAGGTGCGCCGGCTTGTTTCTTGGCCGATTGGACCTGTTCATGCGCATGATACGAGCTGCGCACAAGCGGACCGGACTCCACGTGGCTGAAGCCGCGCTTCATGCCTTCTTCCTTCAGCGCTGCAAACTGCTCAGGTTTATAATATTTCTCTACGCGCAAATGCTGCGGTGTAGGCTGCAAATATTGTCCGATCGTCAAAATATCGCAGTCCACGGCCCGCAGATCGTCCATCGCCTGCAAGATCTCGTCCCATTCTTCTCCAACCCCCAGCATAATGCTGGACTTCGTTGGAATCTCCGGCTGCATTTCCTTCGCTCGCCGGAGCAGCTCCAAGGAGCGCCGGTATTTCGCCTTCGCACGAACGCGGTCAGACAACCGTTCCACCGTTTCGATGTTATGGTTCAGAATATCCGGCTTCGCATCCATCACGATCCGTAGCGCATCCGCATCCCCCTGAAAGTCTGGGATCAGCACTTCAACGCTGCAGAACGGCAAGCGTTCCCGGATCGCTTTAATCGTCCCGGCAAAAATGCTTGCCCCGCCGTCCTTCAAATCATCCCGAGCTACGCTGGTCACGACGCAGTGGCGCAAATTCATCTGCTCTGCTGCTTCCGCCACGCGCTGTGGCTCCTGTAAATCGAGCTCCGTTGGCATCCCCGTATTCACCGCACAGAAGCGGCATGCCCGTGTACAAATATCGCCCAAAATCATAAACGTTGCCGTCCGGTTGGCCCAGCACTCATATATATTTGGACAACGCGCCTCTTCGCAAACGGTATGTAAAGTTTTAGAGCGCATCATCTGCTTGATGTCTTGGTAGTTGTCACCTGTCGTCAATTTAATACGAATCCAATCCGGTTTCGGTTCCTGGATTTGTTTAGCCAAAGCGCAAGACCTTCCTTCTTGTGATTTAAGCTGTAGCGCCATTTATTATATCATGAATCCGCTGGAAAAACCTACTTCGCAAATGGAATAAAAAAACAGCATTTGCCTCACTCTAAGAGGGTCACGAATCGCGTGCAAAATAAAGGCGAAGGAGGAATACTTGCCTTGAAGTCTCAACGGTTTGCCCGCGGCAAAGCGGCCTGGTGCATCGCCTGTGTGATGCTGATTACCTCATTTGGACCGATCTTAGGCATAGGAGCTGCAGAGGCGAACGCTCCAGGAACAACAGAGAAGCCGGTGGTCAGCGTATTCCAGCAACGACGCACCTTGTACGAAGAGATGGAACTGTTGACGAGTGTTCCCTGGTATTGGCTTGCGGCTGTAGATCAATATGAACGCACCATCACACCGCGTAAGGAACAGCAACAGCAAGTGCAGCGCGTAACCGGGTTTCGCTTCAAGGAAGCGTTCTGGTCCGGGCCGCTCAATCCCGATCCTGAGGATCGAAATCCGGCCACCATCGAACTGTTTGGCGGCGTTGGGAAGGATGCCACCGCAGATGGCGCAGCCGACCCGACGAACGATCGGGACGCCTTGTACACCTTGGCTTCTTATTTAACCAGCTTCGGCTATACAGAAGATGATTTTCGCATCGCCTTATGGCGTTACTATCAACATGATGCTGCGGTCGAACGGATTCGCCAATTCGCGAAAATGTATAAACACTGGGGCAAGCTGGACTTATCAGACAGCGCCTTTCCGCTTCCGCTGCGCAGCTCCTATACCTATCGCGACACCTGGGGGGATCGGCGCGGCTGGGGCGGTCTCCGAATCCATGAGGGCACGGATATCTTTGCCCCGATGGGCGTCACAGTACGCAGCGTTTGCTACGGGATTGTAGAAACGAAAGGGTGGAACCCTTACGGGGGGTGGCGCATCGGCATCCGGGATATCCAGAACCGTTACCACTACTATGCACATCTGCAAGGTTATGAGAAAGGAATCGAGGTCGGTCATTTCGTCGAGCCTGGACAAACGATCGGCTGGGTGGGCAGCAGCGGCTACGGCCCGCCGGGAACGTCGGGGAAATTCCCGCCGCATTTGCATTACGGGATCTATCGGGATACGGGAAGCACGGAATGGGCATTTGATCCATACCCACTGCTGAAGAAATGGGAACAAGCGGAACGCTCCAAAAAAAATAAAAGGGCGACCAAATAGTCGGCGCCCTTTTATTCATGTTCCCCCGTATCGGTTGTTTCTGAGTGGGGGGATTCCTCCGTGCTCGAACCGTTGTTCCCGGCCTCTGGATTTCCAGCGGAATTGGAATTCCCCGTTCCTCCATTTCCATCTGGCAGATTCCCTTTGTCCTTGGTCAGCGGCTCAGTGGAATCCTTCTCGCTGGGCAGCACCGGAAGAGCAATGTTAGGTGCATTAGCTTGGCCTTCGCCCACCGGGTTGCCTTTGCTGTCATAGTAGTACATCGGCACATCTCCAACCACGAGCAAGTAGGACACCGGGATTTCCGTTTCAACCGTCTGTGACTCCATGTCAAACGGGACGACGACGGCCAGCTCCGTTTTTACCCGAAGGTACACTTCGACAAGAATCATGTTAATCCCGGCATCTTGTTGCCGTGTATTCAGATCAACCTTCACATCCCCTTTGGGCTCGATCTTGATTGGAATACTGGGACCAAAGGAAGCCAGAATCGGACTGCCGAGAGCCTGCCCCAGCGGGATGGACTCCGATAGCCGGGCGACCTCCACCAGCGTATGCCGCACCGTTTGAATCGTTTCAGACGTGACCTTCATGTGGGCGGAGTAGTTGAGCATAAACCCGGTGATTTTTCCGTTATCGTCCATCTTCCAGTCGATCAATTCTTCGACCTGTTGTTGATTTGCGACTTGCGCGGTGATGGCGTCATTAATGGATTCTGTCGCGATTTGCTTGACTCGAATTTGCGCCAGATGAATGATAGGCCCTGTCATCCGGCGTTCGACATACTGTACAAATTGCAGCAGGCCGATCACCGTAACGAGCACAAGGACGATCCATATCGTTCGTCTATGCTTTGGCCGCCTGGTTCGGCTTCGCCATCCGCGTCGTCGTCGTATCCGCATGTTCTATCACCCCTGCTTCTCTACAAAGTTATGCGGGACATGGCCAAAAAAGAAGGACGCACGAATGGAAATGAAAAGGCACACTTTCATGGTTTTGCCCTTGATTTTTTGAGGTCAATTTCGTATAGTTCTTTAGGATTAAATTTTTGTAATGAAACTTAACTTCAAAGCTGACATGAACCATGCTATAATATTCATCACAGTGCATAAATATACAAGGGGACCTGCAACATGAACAGCTTAAAAACGCTGTACCAAGTCACCATTGAATTAAGGAAAGATCAACTGGCATCGAGAGTCATGCCATGGAAGCTGCTTGTGGAAACAAATCGTTATTACGAAATCAAACCCATCACAGGACCGGGAGCAGTCAAACGTCTGTATAAAGAGAAGCTGAATATCGCCGTTCATGAAACCAAACATTATTGCGATGGGACCCTGGCGGTTTCCGCTTTCTGTCAAGAAGAGCATATCGAGGAGATCCGCAGGTACCTGATCG
Source organism: Paenibacillus sp. J14 (assembly GCF_000518465.1). NCBI lineage: Bacteria > Bacillati > Bacillota > Bacilli > Caryophanales > Paenibacillaceae > Paenibacillus > Paenibacillus sp. J14. Next base: position 27,733 of record NZ_JADQ01000022.1, read on the forward strand.
AACAACTCGACTCCAAAATTAATAACTATATGAAGGACCTGGAACTAAACAAAAAAGCCCTTGGCTCCAAGCTGGCTATCAAGGGCTTTACGTAAATAAAAACCCCGAACCGGAGATTCTGGTTCGGGGTTTGATTTTTTCGCGCTAGCGATAATATCGCTGCCGCATCGCCTCATACAGCAGCACCGAGGCGGCCATGGCCACGTTCAGCGATTCGGCCTGGCCGCGCATCGGAATCAGCAGCCCGTCGTCCATCAGCTCGCGGACGGTCGGGCTCAGGCCACCGCCCTCGCTGCCGAAGAGCAGCCACACGGGCTGCGTGAAATCGTAGGCGAAGCAGTTCGCCGCCGCCTGCAGGCTGGTGCCGGCCAGCCGGATGCCCCGCTGCTTCGCCTGCGGCAGCACCTCTGCCAGGTCGGCATGCATGACCGGCAGGTGGAACAGCGAGCCCATGGTGGCACGCAGCACCTTGGGCCCGTAGATGTCGGCGCAGCCAGCGCCGACGATGACCCCGTCCGCAGCGACCGCATCGGCGCTGCGAATGATCGTGCCGACGTTGCCGGGATCCTGCACACCGTCGAGCACGACCACCAAGCTCCGCTCCTTCGCCAGGAGCGGAGCGACCGTCCCGCGGTCCTTGCGGACGACCGCGAACACCGGCTGCGGCGACTTCGTATCGCTGCACTTGGCGATCACGGCGGCGGACACGCCGATCCAATGGACGTCCAGCCCTGCGGACGCGGCCTCCTGCAGTTCGGCTGGGATGCCGCCTTCAATATCGTAGCAGACGCACTCCACGTCTGCCCGCGCCTCAAGCGCCTCCTGCACGAGGTGAATGCCTTCAATCAGGTATTTCCCCTGCTTGTCCCGATTTTTCTTCTCAAGCAGCCCCGCCCATTCCTTGACGCGGGGATTCTGTGCAGACAAGATTTCCATGTTCTTCCATCCTTACTCTGGTTTCAAAAAGATCCGTCGCTCACGAAGCCCGGCTTGTCTTATTACTCAGCATAAGCCAGCTCCAGCTTCGTTAAATCCCCCTTCTCGCCAACGATGACGAGCACGTCCTCCTCCGTCAACGGAACCGTCGCTGCCGGGGAGATGTTCATTTTGCTGCCCCGCTTAATCGCCATCACGTTACAGCCAAACCGAGCGCGAATATCCAGCTCCTTCAGGTTCTTGCCAACCATTTCCGAGCTGACACGCATCTCCACAATGCTGTACTCGTCGGACAATTCGATATAATCCAAGACGTTCGGGGAGGTCAGATGATGCGCCACCCGCAGCCCCATATCCCGTTCCGGGAAAATGACCTTATCGGCCCCAATTTTCTGCAACACTTTGCCATGCAATTCATTTTGCGCCTTCACCACAATGAGCGGCCCGCCCATGTCTTTGAGGATCAGCGTGGTTAAAATGCTGGCCTGAATATCTTCACCAATCGCTACAACAACGACGTCAAAATTTCGAATTCCCAGTGCGCGCAGCGCATCTTCATCGGTGGAATCCGCGGTTACCGCGTGCGTGACCTGATTCGCCACGGCCTGCGTATGATGTTCATCCGCATCGATCGCCAGAACGTCAAAGCCCATGCTGCTAAGTGAGGTTGCCACACTTAACCCAAAACGGCCCATACCGATCACGGCAAACTGTTTTTTAGCTGCATTTGCCATGCTCTCACCACCCATATTTTATCCATCCGATTTAGTATACCACAATCCAGGAAGGAGCATGGCGGGAAGCAGCTTAGATGCGCTAACGGACACCAGAGGCGTTATTTATCAGGTTCGCACATTCCCTGAACTTAACGGACTGAGAAGACCTTATTTCAGGCAAAACCAGTATAATCTCCGACAAAAGAACCCAATAAGAGCCCTGGAGTCCATTACAGCGGGAAATAACCGGGAAATGAACAAATAACGTCATTACGGTCCGTTACATCACGACCATTCTCAGGCTCAGGTTCAGGATCGCGTCCAGACCACACGACAACGATTCACGTTTCCGCACCCCCGCGCATTTTCCCAGTAGCAATCGGGCAAATTAACACCGGGCAAGTCACTTATTTCAAGGAGGGAAACTACGTGCCATCCATTACACTCGACCTGCGTCAAGCGATTATGCACAAAATTCACGGCAAAGACGAGCAAGGACTGCGGGAGATGATCGAAGGATCGATCGACGCTCAGGAAGCCGCACTGCCGGGTCTTGGCGTCGTCTTCGAAACGATCTGGAAGCATATCGATACGCCCAAGCAAAATGAACTGGTATCCGTGCTCAAGCAACAAGTGAATCAGGCTAGCCTCAAACCATTGAAATAGAACTGCCCGCTACAACAAAAAAGACCGCCCTATCCTAGGGCGGTCTTTCCTCTGTTCGGAAGGCTGCGGACCTTACATCTTAAGGTGCGGTCTCTAGGAACTTCGCGTCAGGATTTTTCTCCATCGCCGTCCGCATCGCGTATTCATTTTCGAACAGCGCGACATAGTTGCCTTTCTTATCCTTCACCAGCGTGGAATTGATCCGGAACTTGGAAGGGTCGATTTTGTCGCCCACAATCCAGCGTGCGAACTGATACGGCATCCGTTGAAGCTGGACATCCACGCCATATTCATTTTTCATCCGGTATTCAAACACTTCGAACTGCAGCTGTCCTACCACGCCCAGCAGCGTATCTTCAAATCCAACCGTAGTGAACACCTGAATCGTGCCCTCCTCGGTCAATTGATCGATCCCCTTCTGGTATTGCTTATGCTTCAGTGCGTTCTTGACCGTCACCTTGGCGAAAATCTCCGGAGAGAACGTCGGCAGCTCGTCAAATACGATTTCGCTGCCTTGACTCAGCGAGTCACCGATCCGGAAAATGCCCGGGTCAAACAACCCAACGATGTCCCCAGGATACGCTTCGCTGACGATATCCCGATCCTGCGCCAGAAATTGCTGCGGTTGAGACAGTTTGATCTCCTTACCCGCCCGCACATGCTTCACGGTCATGCCGCGTTCGAACTTACCTGAAACAATACGCAAGAAAGCGATCCGGTCGCGGTGCGCAGGGTTCATGTTCGCTTGGATTTTGAACACGTACCCCGAGAACTTCTCGTTCGTAGGATCAACTAAACCTTCGGTACTGCGCCGCGGCGTCGGCTTTGGAGCCAGCTGCAGGAAGTTCTCCAGGAAGGTCTGCACGCCAAAATTATTGACCGCACTGCCAAAAAACACTGGCGTTAATTCACCTTTGCGAACCTTCTCATAATCAAACGGGTCCCCGGCTATGTCCAGCAGCTCCAGGTCCTGGCACAGCTGGTCATGGAGATATTCACCCGCCATTTCACGGATCACCGGATCCGTATACCCATCCACCTTCTTCACCTGAATCGTGGAGTGGTCGTCTCCTTGGAACAGCTCAACCTGATTCTTCATCCGGTCATAGACCCCTGACAGCTCGCGGCCCATCCCAATCGGCCAGTTCATCGGAACGGAGCGAATACCCAGCACCTGTTCGATTTCCTCCATCAATTCAAACGGGTTCCGACCTTCCCGGTCCAGCTTGTTAATGAAAGTGAAAATCGGAATGCCTCGCTTCGCGCAGACCTGGAACAGCTTGATCGTCTGGGCCTCCACGCCCTTCGCCACGTCGATCAACATGACGGCGCTGTCTGCTGCAGTCAGCGTCCGATACGTATCCTCCGAGAAGTCTTGGTGGCCCGGTGTATCCAAGATGTTCACCCGATGGCCGTTATAATCAAACTGCATGACGGAAGAAGTAACGGAAATTCCCCGTTGCTTCTCGATTTCCATCCAGTCACTTGTCGCGTGTTTGCTCGCTTTGCGCGCCTTGACCGATCCGGCGAGGCGAATCGCGCCGCCGAACAGCAGCAGTTTTTCGGTCAGCGTCGTTTTCCCGGCGTCCGGGTGGGAAATGATTGCAAACGTACGCCGTTTGTCCACTTCCTGCTGCAGCACTTGGTCCAATGCTTTGCTCATGCTCACTTTCCTCTCGTCCACAAATTCACGTTTTCTATTGTATCATATTTTGTCCTTCCGTTAAGCAAAAACACCTTACGCCCTGATAGGACATGAAGGTGTTTTCAGCTAAACCTATTCTATTCGCCCATTGACCGGTTCGTTCACAGTTAACGCAGCATTAATTCGGGTTAATCCAAACGACATTATCTTCCTCTTGACCGTTCACCGGCCACCAGTGGAAGCCGTCCTTCGCCAGCAGCTCGTCCGCTTCCTTCGGTCCCCAAGAGCCGGCAGGATACGTACTGATGTCGGACGGATTTTGCGCCCAAGCCGCCGCAATTCGATCGACAAAGGCCCAAGCCGCCGCTACTTCGTCCCAACGGGTGAAATACGTCGAATCCCCTTGAGCTGCATCGTAGATCAAGCGCTCGTAAGCTTCCGGCGAGTTGATCCCCACCAGACAGCTTTGGCAAAAGTCCATCGCGAGCGGTTGGATTTGCGATTCCGAGCCTGGCTTCTTGGCATTAATCTTAATGTAGATGCCCTCCATCGGATTAACGCGGATCACGAGCAGGTTCGGCTCCAGCGTGTGCTTTTGACCGAGATAGACATTCGTTGGCATCGCCTTAAATTCCACCACGACCTCTGTCGTTTTGACCGGAAGCCGCTTCCCGGTGCGAATATAGAACGGCACGCCGGCCCAACGGAAATTGTCAACGTACACTTTGGCCGCAAAATACGTCTCGGTATTGGAGTTCGGATCAACCTTGTCCTCCTCACGATAACCCGGCAGCTTCTTGCCTCTCGCTTCCCCAGCGATATATTGCCCGCGTACCACGTTCTCCTTCACTTCTTGCACCGACTCATACGGACGCAACGAGCGCAGCACCTTCACCTTCTCGTCGCGGATATCCTCCGCATACAAGCGGCTAGGCGGCTCCATGGCGATCATCGTGAGCATTTGCAGCATATGGTTCTGCCCCATGTCACGCAATGCACCGGCATGATCGTAATATCCGCCGCGTTCTTCCACGCCAACCGTCTCGCTGAGCGTAATTTGCACATTGGCAATGTGCTTGTTGTTCCAGAGCGGTTCGAAGAACGCATTCGCAAAGCGAATCACTTCAATGTTCTGCACCATTTCCTTGCCGAGATAGTGATCGATCCGGTAAATCTCCTCTTCTTTAAACACCTGGCTCAGCTCTTCATTCAGCTTCTGAGCAGACTGCAGATCATAGCCAAACGGCTTCTCGATTACCAACCGGTGCCAGCCGCTCGTATCTAACATGCCGCCCTTCTGCAGGTTAAAAGAGACGCTGCCGAACAGCTCCGGTGCCAATGCCAAGTAGAACAGACGGTTTCCGGGAATCCCAAACCGTGCTTCCACAGACTCGGTCAGTTCTCTCAGCTCGTGATAACCGTCAACGTTATTGATGTCCAGCGATTTATAGGAGAAATGCTGCGCGAAGCGCCCCCAATGCTCCTGGTCGTCGATCTTGTACCGGCAAAATTCCTCAATTGACCGATACAGATCCTCCTTAAATTCTTCGTCCGTACGCGGACGGCGGGCTACACCGATGACGGCGAAATCCTCGGCCAGTTTCCCTTCACGATACAAGGAATAGATAGCCGGGAAGAGCTTACGGCGCGCTAAATCTCCGGTAGCTCCGAAAATAAAAAATACCGCCCCTGGGGGCTGAACTGTGGGTTGTGAGAAATTGTCAGCCATAGCTCCTCATTCTTTCTATGTAAGATTGGTAATTTTTAAACTTCATTCCCGATCAATGACATCTCTTTACAAGGCATCACGGGATGTGATGCCATTTTAGCACATTCGCCAGACGGATTCCATCATCTATCTATAATGAGACAGGGTCATAAATGATATACCCCGCTGGAGGCTCGACCTCTACAAATCCGGCCATGCCGTGGGCTTGATACTGGATCGGCTTACGGCTGCCCGCGAGCAGCATATTCCGGGGTTCGTGAGGCTCCGTTGCCGGCAGCGTAAACACCCGGACATCCTCCATCACTTCTCGTAACGTGGCAGTAAGCGCCGCAATCCAAGCGTCCTCAGCCCCGCGTCCGAATAGATTGAGCAGCAGGATCCCTTCCTCATCCAGTCTTTCCGCCGCCAACTGAAAAAAACCAAGCGACGTCAAATGGCTCGGCGTTCCCTGTTCGGAGAACGCATCCACGATAATGCCGTCGAGGGATTTGGGCTTCTCTTGTTCAAGCAAAGTCCGCCCGTCCCCGATACGCACCGAATCCCCCGTATAACCGAAAAAGCGGCGGCTAATTTCCGCCACCAGCGGATCAATCTCCGCTATAATCACGTCGCAACCGCTCAAATGGCTGGCGATCGTTCCTGTGCCTTGACCGATGATGAACACCCGTCCGGGATCGGAAACATGGCGCTGAAGCAAATACAACATCGCCCGCGGATATTCTAGTATGATCCGTTCGGGTCGGATCATATCCATCGCGCCTTGTACCGCCTCGCTGGCGAACTGAAGGACGCGAAACGTCCCTCGCTCGCCATATAGCTCGTCCGTTTCATAGACGAAGATTTCCGAGCAGCTTTGCTGATGCAGCAACAGACGTTGCACGAATCTCCGTTCCTCCTTTTAATGATCTCTCTAATATTCTACCGTGAGCAGCGGCGTACCGATCGTAATCTCATCCATCCCGGTGCCGCTGTTGCGATGAACCGCCACCTGCAACGCCACGTGATGCTCCCCGCTGAGGATCGTGATTGGCAAGGCATCCACCCGATACGTACGGCTGGCCGTTCCTTCGTCCCCAAACGCTTCAACTTGCTTCAACTTCAATTTGGCGGATCGCTTGATTTGCGATTCCAAGCGGTCAAGCGTCGCAGCCAGCACAGAATCGCCGGAGCCTTCCCCCTCCTCTTTCACGGATGCAGGCCAGGCCATCCCCTGTATCGCTGCATTCCATCTTGGATCGACGCCTTCATCCGCCAGTGATTCCCCTGCCATCCGTTGGGCTTCTTGAAGTTGCTTCCATAGCGCCGGATCCTCACCGGCCGCTTCCAGTCGAAGCATCGCGTAATGCTTGCCCTCTTCCAGCGTGACCAAATCTAGCTCGGCGTGAATTCCTTCGATCTGACCTTGTGACTGATACACGGTTCTCCCTTGAACCATTCCCGACTCTGGACTTGACAGCCCCAGTCGGGTAGCTAATACCCCCGCCGCTTCCTCTGAGGAGAGCAGCGAGTCCCAATCCCCCTGCCATTTTACGGTGATACGAAACGGATTCGACGTTACGGCCTCTCCTATCGCAACCAGCGCGTCCAACTGCTGCTCCGCGTCTTTCAGTGGATCTAAGGCATCCGCTTCTGGCTCGGTCATCTCGGCTATTTCGCTCGTCTCGATCGATTGGATCCGTTGCAAGCCGACCAGCAGCATCGCGCACACGAGGATCAACACCCCGATACTCCATATCTTGCGGTTTTGCATGTCACGCGCCTCCTCTGCGAATAATAACTCAATGAGTAGAGCCAGAATCTATCAGGATGGGAGAAGCTTATGATCCGCTCACCGAAAGCTACGAACCTGCAGGCTATCATGACGTTGATGCTGGCCATCGGGATCACGAACCATGTCTTCATCATACCGGCCTTGCTGCAAATCGCCAAACGGGATGCTTGGTTTTCCGTGATACTGTCCGCCGTGCCATTTGCAATTGTAGTTTGGCTTACTTACTACGCTTCGTCCCGGATTGGAACCCAACCTCTCCCCGATTGGATTCGCCATCGACTGGGCCGAATTCCTGCTTTTGGATTTCGCTGGGTGATCACCGTCTTCTTCTTCGCTACGGCGTGGTTCAGTTTATACGATACCGTCATGTGGATGAAGGTGACGTTTCTGCCCTACACTCCGGTTATAGCCAGTTCGTCGATCTTGATGCTGCTATGTTTCGTTGGAGCATTGAAGGGCATGAAAACGATCGCGGTGACCTCCGGTATCTTGTTGCCGCTTGTCGTCCTGCTCGGCTTCTATGTCGCGATCGTCAACATCGAATTTAAAGATTACAGTCTGCTGTTCCCTCTTTTGGAACAAGGATGGATTCCGGTTTTTAAAGGAGTATGGTACGCCTGTGCCGGGTTGTTCGAGATCTTCTTTGTCTTTTTTCTTCAACCCTACCTAAAGGCCCCGTTAACCCGAATTCAGCTCATTGTGTTCAGTCTGATCCTGTTTGGTTTGACGCTGGGACCCCTGACCGGCGCGATTGTCGAGTTTAATCCGTTTGAGGCGGCGGTCCAACGTTATCCAGCGTATGAGGAGTGGAGAATTGCCGGGTTTGGCAAATACGTATCGCAAACCGATTTCTTCTCGATTTATCAATGGCTGTCCGGCACCGTGATCCGCATTTCCTTTGCGCTGATCGTCATCGCAGACATGTGGAAGAAGCAAAATCCCCGCTGGAGACCTACGTTACTCGCCGTCCTCACGGTCATCCTGATTCTACTTAGCTGTTACACCATGACCGACATCCTGTTTCAGCATCTGATGATTCGTTACATATTCCCGATTAACGCCTGTTTCCTGCTGTTCATGATGCTCTTCATTACTGCTGCCGCTTTATTCAGAACACACAGGAAAGGAGGATCCACATGAATTCCAGCGATCGACCATCCGGTCAACCATCAAACAAGATCGACATTCCGTACCTGATCAATTATTTCCAGCCTTCTTCCGATGTCAAGCTTCGCCCGTTTGCTGCCGAAATGGGGTCAGGGCATGCGATCACGTTAATCTATTGTGAGCCAATGACGGATTTGAAACAGCTAAACGAGGTGATCTATCCCCGGCTTGCTGATCTGTGTCGGGACCAGGCCAACCTCGAGATTGACGCACTTGGACGTAATCCCTATTTACCGTTAAATCGGATCGAAGAATCGGACTTGCTGCATCATCTTACTCTTCAAGTTTACTCCGGAAGACTGGTTCTTTATTTTGAACATAACCAGACCTTCTTCAGCTGCAATATCTCGAATCCACCTGGCCGTTCCCCCGAAGAAGCCAGCACAGAATCGGCCGTCAAAGGAGCCCGTGATGGCTTTACCGAGAACTTATCGACCAACATCGGATTAATTCGAAAACGGCTGCGGACCGCTTCCCTGGGTGTCGAGGAGATTATCAAAGGGACGCGGGGCGAAACGCGCATCGCGCTGTTCTATATTCGAGATGTCATCAATCCGGATATTCTCGAAGAGGCTCGAAAGCGATTGAATGAGATAGACACCGATGCGATTATCGGCACCTCGTATCTCGAATCCATCGTCAAAGGCGCGCATAAACGAGCTATATTCCCGCTGACCGATTACTCAGGGAGACCGGACTACGTTGCCGATGCCTTGCTGGCGGGCCGATTCGCCGTGTTGGCGGACGGGAACCCCATTGCGATCGTGGCTCCCGTAACCATGATGAATCTGTTGATTTCACCGGAAGATGCCAACAACCCTTACTACATTGTGTCCGTGCAAAAAGTGCTCAGACTCATCGGGCTCGCGATCGGACTGTTTCTCCCGGGCTTCTATGTCGCGTTAACCAGTTTTAATCTGGAGCAAATTCCCGTCCCGCTGCTGGCCACCATCAGCAAGTCGCGGCATGGCTTACCGTTTCCGGTCCCGTTTGAAACCTTCATGATGTTATTTTTGTTCGAGATATTTAATGAGGCAGGCAAAAGACTCCCCCAAGCCATGGGGCAGACAATCACGGTTGTCGGCGGCCTGATTATCGGAGATGCTGCCATCCGCGCCGGGATTACCTCACCGACCATTATCGTTACTGCGGCCATCTCTATCGTAGCCAGCTCCACCTTAGAGAATCAGACCTTAAGCGGAACCACATCCCAACTGCGTATCTTGATTTTGTTGTTGTCCTCCATTTTTGGGATGTTCGGATTTCTGATCGGCTTTATCGGTCTGATCCTTTACCTTGCCTCATTAGAGTCTTATGGGGTGCCTTATCTGTCACCATTCTCTCCGTTCGTCAAAAAAGACTTTGCTGAGGCGGTTCTGAAGAAGCCGTCGAATTCAGTGAAGCACCGCCCCCGGATTCTGCGGCCTCGGGATCAAACCGCAAGGAGGGACAAACCTTGAGAGTGATTCCCGTGTTCCTTGCGCTGATCCTGCTGCTGACAGGCTGTTGGGATATGAAGGAGGCGCAAAATATCAACTTTATCACCGCATTGGGTGTCGATTATGAGAATGGCCGTTTCGTCATCTATGCCCAACTGCTGGACTTTTCCGATATCGCGAAGCAAGAGGGAGCAGTTGAAACGGGACATGGGGAGGTTTGGATCGGAAAAAGCGAAGGAAGGACGATCGACGAGGCTTTGATTTCGCTCTATCCCGCCTCCCAGCAACGAACATCCTGGACACATGTGCGAACGATCATCTTCTCCAAAGCGCTGTTGGACAAGCATCTGCCCGAAGCTGTCAACGGCTTGATCCAAACCCGCGATCTTCGGTACACGCCTTGGGTGTTTGGCACCGACCAGAAATTACCTGACATACTCAAGAGCATCTCCCTGCTGAATGAGTCGGTGCTCAACTCAGCACTGCTGGACCCGGAAGAATTATTTAAACTTTATTCTTACGTCGAGCCCCTCCGACTAATCAAACTAATGGACGGCGTGAAGGAGCCAGCAGTGACAAAGCTGTTACCCTTGGTCAGCTGGACCGAAGGGGTCTGGAAGGGGGATGGCGAACCTACTCCTCAAGTCAAGCTTGTCGGTGCATATGCCATCGCGCAGGGCAAAAACCGGGGACTGGTTGATTCGGAAATGCTTCAGGGGGCTAGATACGTGAAGTTCCGACGAATGATCAGTTTCCCCTTGCCCTTAGTTCTAGATGAAGGAGCCCCGGTAACGATCAATATCGCTCATCGCGATCCGGACATTCAAATCGGTCCGGGAAACGACCCGATTCGAGTTAATTTGAATGTGCGTGCTAAGGCCTATATCACAGAATTAGCGGCGGACAGCGGAATAACATCCGCACGCCTCCGTGCTGCGGCCGCAGAGACGATTGAACGCGAAATCAGGCGTTCCTTCGACGCAGCGAAGGCAAAGCAGATCGATCTATACAATCTGGAAGAAATGATCTACCGCCATGATCACGAGCGTTGGAAGAAGCTTCGTTCCCAAGGAAAGCCTCTAATTTCTATCATGGAATTGGATCAAGTCCATGTCGAGGTCAACCTAATCCACTCCTCCTCTCATAAAGTGTTGAAACAATAAAAACGGGTCGGCAGAGATTCACTCCGCCAACCCGTTTTTGTATGCGTAAATGGCCGCCTGCGTGCGGTCCTCGACGCCAAGCTTCGCCAAAATATTAGTGACATGGAACTTCACCGTCTTAATCCCGATGATCAGCTCGTCGGCGATATCCTGATTGGATTTTCCTTGAGCCAGCAAACGCAGAACGTCCATTTCGCGTTCTGTCAGCTCTTCGTGAGCCGGTGCCTCCACCTTGGGTTGGCGGAACCGATTCATCATCTTGGAAGCAACCTGTGACTCCAATACCGATTGACCGCGGGCCGCAGCACGTATTGCCTCGGCGATCTCGGATGCGCGTGACGTCTTCAACAAATAGCTGAACGCCCCGGCTTCGATCACGGGATACATCTTCTCGTCATCAAGATAGCTGGTGAGCACGATGACTTTACAGTCCGGATGCAACGCAAGCAGCTGACGAGTCGCTTCGATGCCGTCCATGCCTTCCATCACCAAGTCCATCAGCACGACATCGGGCCGGTACTCCTGCGCCAGGCGAATTCCTTCCTCGCCGCTGCTGGCCTCGCCAACGACCTCGATTCCTTCTTCCGTGCCCAGCACCGCCGCCAGACCAATTCTGACCATCTCATGATCATCCACAAGCAGTACTTTAATCTCCTTGTCTTCCATCTCCATGACTGCCCTCATCCCCGCTTTCTTCATGAATTAGTGGAACGGATATCTCAATGCGCGTCCCTTTACCGGGCGCAGTGATAAATTGAATCGATCCGCCGATCTCGTGAATGCGTTCCTGCATCGTTGACAAGCCGTAGGATGCTTGCTTCTTGTCATCCAACTCGAAGCCGATCCCGTTGTCGCGCAGCGTCACCTTGACCGCCTCGCCTCGGCGGTGAATTCGTATCTCCATCTTGTCCGCCTTGGCGTGGCGCAGCGTATTGGACATCGCTTCCTGGATGATGCGGAACAGATGGTTTTCAATTCCTTTGCCTAAATTCAAATCCTCGTCGATCTCCAAGGTTAAATCCATCGGCACCTTCGTCTTCAGCTCTTTAACCAAATCGCTTAAGCCCTGCGACAATTCCTTGCCTTCGAGATAGACCGGACGCAAATGCAACAGCAGCGCGCGCATTTCGGACTGCGCCACCGAAGCCATCTCCTCAATGAGCTCGACCTGGCGCTGCGCTTTATCAAAATCCTTCTCCAGCGTACGCCCCACGGCCGTAGCCGTCATCGAGATAGCGAACAGTTGCTGGGATACGGCGTCATGCAATTCCCGGGCCAGCCGCTGCCGCTCCTCCACAATCGCCGATACCCGGGCCTGCTCGGCCAACTGGGCGTTGTGCGTGGACAACCGCTGGAGCGAGGACACCTGCTCCTCCCAGCGTTTGCCGATCCGTTCCAGCTGCTCTGCCAGTCGGCCCAGTTCGTCTTCGCCAAGCTTAGGTACGCTCCCAGTCTGATTGCCCTTCTCCCATTGCAACAAAGCTTCACGCAAACCGTCAATCTGTCGTTTGGGGCGATACCCTAGAAAGAACCCGTGAGCTGCGCCGATGATAAGAAGCAGTGAGAGCAGCATCGTGCCGGCTTTTATGGCCGTCGCCCAGGACGGTTGAGGCTGAAAGTACCCATATGTATACATCACATAAATGGTGGCTGCCATCGTAATAATAGACAGGAGAATCCCTCCGCGCATGCTGCGGGAGACCATGTTGCTTGGCTTTTTCGATTTCATGCGGGACGTTTCCTCCTGTCTTAAAGTAATCGTATATCGACATCTCCTACAAGATAGGAAATGATGATTTTCACTTTTTGGTCACGGGTCTCGTAATTCGGCGACTTCCAATACAGCCGATTGAGCATGCCCGTCTCTTTATCGTGGCTGAAATCGATTTGCCCGAACAGGACAAACGCTTCGATCTCCACGCCGTAATCTTCCGGAATCACTAAATCCACATCCCCGACAATCCCTTGAAACATGAGGACGTTATGCCCGCCTTCCATCATCGCCAGCGATAAATCGATGTCAAGCTCGCCAAGCACATGCCACATGCTTGTGTTCCGCAAGTTCCACGGATCGCGATCCCAACGGACGCTGGAGGTGATGTTTTGCTTCTGCACGTAATTGCCTTGCGGTTGGGTTTTGCGAACTTTCGCGTAGTAGTACCCCAGCGAGATCATCAGAATCGCCAAGATCAGCATGAAATGATCCAGCAGAATGAGTCCGCCGCCGATCGCCATTAAGATATAGCCGGTCTTGACCTGTTCCCCCTGCCGGATTTTATATATACCGAACCCGAGCAAAAAGAGGGCGACAATGGTAAAGAAACTCAGCCATTTCCCGAAAATCAACAGTAAGCCAAATCCGATTAAGCCGATGGCTAAGAACCTTTTCCTTGTATCCATGTGCCGCACCTCCCAGCAGGTTCATAGAGTTGTAAAAAGCCATAACGGCATGGCCTCCCATACCGTATGGCTTCACCAGTATTTAGAATATCACAATGTCCAGCGGACGTGTAGCTATTCCTTGTCTTCTTCGCGAGCTGCGGACGGGTTCAATTTTGCTTTCAGCGCTTCAAGCTGCGCATCCACTTTCAACTGCTTCTCGGCATCGGCCGGGCTGATGTAAGGGGAAGACGAGGATCCACGATAAACCATGCCCGCAACTTCGGCTTCTGCTTCCAGTTGCATGATCTTCTCTTCCATCCGGTGGAATCCGAGTGAAGCGTTGCCGCTTTCGATCGTATGCAGCGTGCTGATTTGCGACATTTGCTTTCTGGCTTTCGCCATTTGCGCACGGCTTACCAGCTCGTTCCGTTTGTTGCGCAGTTTATAGAACTCGTCTTTCATATCGTGCAGCTGCTGTTTGAGCTCGGCAGCATGTGCTTCAGCTTGCGCGTGCAGCTCGGCGAATTCCGTTTGCTTCTGGTCGTAATGGATTTTCTCCTCCAGCATTTTGCGGGCAACTTCCTCCTGCCCATTGCGGAGGGCCAGCTCAGCTTGAGCCTCCCGTTGTGCAGAGATACGGATCGCTTCATCCAGACGTTGCTTCATCCGGCGCTCGTTGGCCATTTGCTTCGCAACAGTCACTTCGGCGTCGCGAATTTCAGCCTCCATATCGCGCAGGTATTGGTTCAGCATGACAATCGGGTCTTCCACCTTATCCAGCAAATCATTTACAGACGCTTTCGTAATATCTTTAATTCTTTTGAATACTCCCATCGTTTACACTTCTCCCTTCTCGTATTCGGAGAGCTTCTTGCGCAGCTCTTCCAACTCTTTTTTCAAGGCTTTCTTCTCAATATCTTCCATCATGGAATCCAGACTCGATGCACCCGGAGCGGACTGGAAGCCAGCTCCCGAAGCACCTGCACCGTATTGCGGCGGCTGGGTTCCGTAAGTATTACCGGTTGGATTACCGTACGGTGGACGGGGACCAAAGCGCTGATCCTCGTAGAAGTCCCGGCGTTTACCGCCGTAACCCGGATGCGGGCCGTTGCCCGGCCATCCGCCATGATAGTACGGATCGTGAGGCTGATAGGGCTCCTTGGATATTACCAGGGTAGCGATGAAGTAGATGAAGATCGTTGTCCCGCCGGTAAAAAATATGCTGAGAAAAGCGATCAACCGGAGCACACCGACGTTAATTCCGAAATATTCTCCGAGCCCTCCGATCAAACCGCTGATCCAGCGATCTCGTCTGGATCGGTATAAGGGTCTTCCCATCGATTCTTACTCCTCTCGCTGGTTATTTAGCTTCTGCTTCAAGCGGGAGAGCTCCTGTTCCAGAGTTGATTGAACGGCGGAGCCGGCTTGGTTCAAGAAATCCGAACCCGCTCTCCGCAATTCGCGCAGGCTGCGGGCTTCCCATTCCATATCGGATACCCGGTCCTCCAAGCGATGGAACATCTTCGGCACATCCTGCATGCCGTAACCGTTCATCCGCTGGTTCATCCGCTGCTGTAAACGAAGCGTCTCCATTCTTGCGTAGTAGTACTGCCGTTTGTTGTATACGACTTGATATTCGGTCTTCAATTCGTTGAGTTGAGCTTCAAGCTCCTGCAGCGATTCCATGCTTTGCGTGTACAGCTCGGTGTATTGCTCAACCTTTTCCTCGTACAGCATCTTCTCCTGCAGGGCCAGCTTCGCCAAGTGCTCCTCGCCTGCTTTCAAAGCAAGCAGCGCTTGTTCCTCACGTTTGTCGCGCATCACCTTGGCTTGATCGACCTGCTGCTTCAATTGCTTCGCATGTCCGCTGTATTGATAATGAAGCTTCTCGGCTTCCGCAATTTCCTGACGCGTTTCTATCAGAAATTGGTCGATCAAGCGAACCGGATCCTGCGATTGTTCCAACTTCTCATTTAGAGTAGCTACCGTAATATCTCGTACTCGACGAAATACACTCATGACATCCTTCCCTCCTAACCTTTCGGTTCACATTCAAGTTCATCTGCATGTATTTAATCAATCAGTAACTCCGTTTGCCTCTTAAGGAAGAGATACCGTAAACGATTAATCCAATACCTAAGAGCGGAACGATCAGCCAGGCCAGCTTGGAGATCAAGGAAATGACCCCGAAAATCAACACCAGCCATCCGAAGAAGGCGTTCCCCCGTCGAATCCCGTAATAGCCGAGACCGATCATGACAATCGCAATCACCAGTCCGAACAGGCTGCCCAGGAAAGGAGTTAATTTGCCCAGCAGAATCAGTGCTCCGAGGGCAATCAGTACAAAAGCGAATACATTCGGTCGATTGGTTCTCATTGAAAATTTCACCGCCTCTCATTTGATCAACCTTATGTCTCTATTCTAGGATGATTACGGGTTATCCAAAACGGACTGGGGACGGTTTTTCACCCTAGACCTAAGTCGAGGATACGCTCAGCCTGAGGGTTTACGGGGGAAGGGAGAGTTTCTCTGCAAGTGCTTTACAATCCAAACAAGTCAGTCTATAATGAACTCAGCATGACTAAACAATAGAAAATGAGAGTTAGCGGAGGAGCCTGCCATTTTGCGGGCTCTTTTTGCCTTTTTTTGACCGGGAATGGCATAATTCAGCCCCAGCATGGCAAGCTAAAGTTACCTCAGGTTACGCATCATGGAGAGGAGAGTTCATATGGAGCAACAAGCAATTTGGGCCATCGTCATTTTTCTACTAACTTATGCACTCATCATTTCGGAGAAAATCCATCGGACGCTGCTGGCAATGGTCGGTGCCGTTCTGATGATCATCCTCGGCATCGTGGATCAGGAGTCTGCGATTCATCACATCGATTTTAATACGCTAGGTCTCTTGATCGGTATGATGATCATCGTGAACACCACGGCAGAAACAGGGTTATTCAAATATATCGGGATTTGGACGGCTCGGATCGCCAAAGGGAAACCCGTGACCATCCTATGGCTCCTGGCGTTAATTACAGCGGTTGCTTCCGCATTTTTGGACAATGTAACCACAATTATTCTGATGGTACCGGTTGCCTTTAGCATTACCCGGCAGTTGAAGGTCAAGGCATTTCCTTTCATCTTCTCGATGGTCATAGCCTCAAATATCGGAGGAACGGCCACATTAATCGGGGATCCGCCTAATATTATGATCGGCAGCGCCGTCAAGGAATTGACCTTCATCGCTTTCCTGCAGCACTTGGCGCCCCTCGTGGTCGTGGTCCTGGCTGTTACCCTGCCGCTTCTTGTGCTGATCTTCCGGAAGCAAATCCAGTCCACGCCGGAGAATCAGAAGAACATCATGAACATCAGCTTGGACGGCTTGATTACGGATAAGAAGCTGCTGATTAAATGTCTAATCATTTTGGGCTTGACGCTGCTTGGCTTCTTCCTGCACCAGACATTCCATCTGGAATCGGCGACCGTGGCGCTCGCTGGAGCCTTCCTGTTGTTGCTGCTCACAGGCGAGCACGTGATGGAGAGAGCGTTCCGTTCCGTCGAATGGCCAACCATCTTCTTCTTTATTGGATTGTTCGTCCTGGTCGGCGGTTTGATTGACACCGGTACGATCAAGCGGTTAGCGGAATGGTCCATCGACTTAACCGGAGGAGACCCGCTCACAACTTCCATGTTGATTCTCTGGCTAAGCGCGATCGCCTCTTCCTTCCTGGATAATATTCCGTTCGTCGCTACGATGATTCCAATGATTCAGGACATGGGCGCGATGGGAATCAGCAACTTGCAGCCGCTGTGGTGGAGTCTGGCCCTGGGTGCATGTCTTGGCGGCAACGGAACCCTGATCGGGGCCAGCGCCAATTTGATTGCTGCAGGCATGTCTGCCAAGGAAGGGGAGCCAATTACATTTGTCCGCTACATGAAATATGGCTTCCTGCTGATGATTCTGTCGATCATCTTCGCAAGCGCGTATATTCTGATTCGGTATTTCCTAATCTAATAGAGGTCCATCCAAGTCCACTCTTTCTTTGGAAAGAATGACGTCGATATGCTATCCTTAATAGTAAGTAAATAGATGTCGAGGGGAGGGATGACGCATGACAACGCAACAACTAAGGCTTCGTTGGTTAGCTGTGGTGGTATTGACGTTGGTCCTGGCGTTGTCCCTCCCTTCCTTTATTTCATCCCCCGTTCATGCAGAGTCCCGCGGGGAAGAGACGCTAGAGACCGATTATGGCCATGTGCAGCACAAGGTATCACTTCGCCTCAATAGTACACCGTCTTACGGCAAGCTGTTTATCGACAGAACCCCGCATCAACTGGATACCGTCCCGGCCTTGATCAGCTTTATGCTGCTGGCGCCATGGGCGTGTTTCCGACCGTTATTCTGCCTGCTGTTAAAGCGGCGTCTGCTTATGCCCATCAAATTTACGAGCATGTTCGTGGCTTAACCGAAGTTGTATCGTTTTTTTGATCCAGTCTCCTGCAGGACTTTCACGTTTTTTCAAACGAAATCGCATGAGGCTTATTTGGTATTACCCAAAATGGAAAAATGACTTTAAAAACTGGAGGCTTGACTCAAATGAATCTCAAAGAAACAGATCTGCCCGGAATCGGTAAACAATTCGTGGTCCAGGCCCGCAGCGGCGACAAACTCTCGATCGTTATTCATAATGATGGACGGCGCGAATTATCTCATTTCGATGAAGATGATCCAGACAACAGCGTTTCCATGGTCACTTTGGATGACGATGAGGCGAGATATATCTCTGCCATTATTAGCGGTGCGACATATAAGCCAACAGCAATGGAGAACATTGAAGTGGCTTTAGGCGATCTGATCATTGAGTGGTATAAATTAGATTCGAACTATAAAGCGATTGGCAAAACCATCGGCGAGTTGAAAATTCGTCAGCGTTCTGGAGCGACGATCATCGCCGTAATCGAGAAGAACCACAAGAAACACATCAATCCCGGACCTGATCTGATGCTGACCTCCGAGGCAACGGTGGTCGTGCTTGGCGAACGGCTCCATCAACAACAAATCAGACAGATCCTATTGAGCGGAAAATAATTCATTGGATCATCTCATGCTGAAGGCGGTTTGTCCTTCACCCGGATCGCGGCGAGGAAATGGTCTACTGTCCGCGATCTATCCGTTGCTTGGTATAAGAACCGCCTGCCCTTGATGATGGGTTTATCCAGTAAGGAGGGGTCGGTTTGAAACACCAGTTAAGAATTCATTCCTCCCGGAAGACCCGCGGCGGCTTCAAGACACTAATTCCGACGTTTGGCCATGCTGCCGGCGTCATCGCCGGCGCATTGCTTGCATCGGTCGGCTTAGAGCTGTTCCTGATGCCCCATAGCATTGTCGTTGGAGGAATGACCGGATTATCCGCATTGTTGGCGTTAAAGACGGAGATGCGGCTTGGATTGTTCTTGTTCTTGCTGAATCTGCCCTTGCTCTTTCTTTATCGGAAAAATATCCACTGGTCCTACGGGATCTTCACAGTGCTTGGCGTATTGGTATTTTCATTGGGGACGCTTGTGCTCCATCCTTATCCTTCCCTGATCGACGAGCCGCTCCTGGCGGCGTTGATCGGGGGATTATCCTTGGGAATTGGGCTGGGTTTAGCCCTGCGTTTTGGAGGGGCATTGGATATTGCGGAGAAAGCCGTGAACCAACTTCAATATGGCAGATTGTCCCCTGAGCGGATTTTGCTGATGCTGAACTGCCTAATCCTGATTGGTGCGGGCTTTCATTTCGGCTTTCTCCAGGCCCTCTATTCGGTGATCGCCTACCTGTCCGCCTTTGAAGCCGTCAAGCTTCTGGTCCAAGGCGGGATTTTCACCCAAACGGTACGAATTAAAAGTCGCCATTGTGCTGCGATCCAGAGGGAACTGTTGCGATACCTGAACCGTTCGGCTGTTTATCGGCTGGATCCCGAAGTAACTGGGGACGAGGAAGGGATGGGCATTTTGGAAATCCACTGCCATCGGCTGGAGCGGTCCCGCTTGATTTCTATCGTTCATCAATGTGACCGCGAGAGTGAAATTACGTTTCTTCCAAGGAAATAAACGTAATGAGCCGCAGGAGTAAATCCTGCGGCTCTTTATTTTCTATCGTGGGCCCAATTTAAAATTCTTCGTAAACGGCAGGATCCTGGTTTCGAATCCGCCCGTCTGGACGGGACAAGCCGTTGATCTGCTTCATTTCTTCCTCGTCTAGCGCAAAGTCGAAGATCGAGAGGTTCTCGATTTGCCGAGCCGCAGAGGCCGATTTCGGGATGGATACAGCGCCCAGCTGGTGATGCCAACGCAAAATAATTTGAGACACCGACTTGCCGTGCCGCTTCGCGATTTGCTGGAGCGTCTCGTGCTGCAGCACCTCATTGCCATGGGCCAACGGGCTCCAGGATTCCGTGACGATTCCATGCTCTGCATGATATTTGCGCTGCTCGGCCTGATTATAGAACGGATGCAGCTCAATTTGGTTAACGCTTGGCGTCACGCCCGTTTGCTCGATGAGGCGGTCCAGATGGTCCGGCAAGAAATTGCTGACACCGATAGAACGGATCAGTCCCCATTTTTGGGCGTCGATGAGAGCTTGCCACGCTTCCACATAATGCCCTTGCTTCGGATTAGGCCAATGAATCAGATACAGATCGTAGTAGTCGAGCTGTGCCCGGTACAGCGATTCCTGAATCGCTTTGACCGCTTTATCGTAGGTGTGGTAACGCCCGGGCAGTTTGGAGGTGATGATCAGCTCTTCCCTCGGCACGGCAGAACGCCTTACCGCCTCACCTACCGTTCCCTCGTTCTCGTAGTTATACGCGGAATCTAGCAAACGATAACCGGAGTGGATCGCATGTACAATCGACTGCACGCCTTCGCTGCCGCGGAGCGTGTAGGTTCCGAGCCCGACTACCGGCAGTTTCAAACCGTCATTTAGCGTAATTTCTGGAATGATATGACCCAAGCTGAACACTCCTTTCGGATAAGTACTCTTTCAGAATATCATAATTCAATTGATATGAAAAAACGAACAGAAATCGCCAAATGCGGCGATTTCTGCGGAGTGTATATGAAACTACGGATCAATTCAGATTTTACGCACGATCCCATCCGCGATCCTTCAGCAGCTTGATGAACAAGCCGCCAACTACCGTCCGATGTTGGAAGCCAATCTGCCGCGCCGTCTTCGTGTCGTACCAATCCGTGAACGGTACGCGGTCCGGCGTCTCGTTCAGGAATACCCAGAGCGGCTCAACGATCCGCTGGAAGTCTTCGCGCGTTTCCGCGAGCGTCCCGGCCCAGACGAGCCAATCGGCCTTCGTATAGGCTGCTCGATTATCCAGCGGTGTGCCATACCGTTCCTGTTTCTTCTGATACCATGCCACTTCACGGCGGATGATTTCCTGATTGAACAAGCCAGTTCCGAAGATGCCGTCCCAGACGAGGTTATATTTTAGACTCCAGGTCCCCGGCTGACCAAAGGCGAGCAGTGTATGGTTCTCATCGCTCGGATCGGCGGCGAGCACTTCCCACTGGCGCGCCATTTCGGCAGAGGCTTTGCGGTAACGCTCCGCTTGTTCCTGATCGCCCAGCAGTTCGCATAACAGCCCATAGCTGGCAACGCCCATCACGGCTTTCGCCGACAGGTTCGCATTGCGCGCTAAATGTCCGGCGAAATCGTCGGTACATAATTGATGTTCCGGGTCCAGCCCATGCTTCAACAGATAGTTGGCCCATTGGGCGAGCAACTCTCGATGTTCCTCGACGAAGCTCGTATTCCCGTCAGCCAGCGTAACTGCGGCCGCCATGACCAACATATTGCCGCACTCTTCCACCGGCATTTGCCCTTCGAGCTTATTCTCGCCGTATACCTGACCGTTAGCCAGCGGATATTGACCTACGTCATGCGGGGCAAATTCAAATGTCCAGGCGTCGCTGGCAGCGTATTTGAAGATTGGGCGCATCATACCGCGAACCAGCTCAGGCTGGTACAGCAAGAACAGCGGAATCGAAGGATAGCTCACGTCCACCGTCGCTATACAGCCGTTACTGAAGCATTCCTTCGACATGAACAGCACCTGTCCGTCAGGATCCAGAACCAGTTTGTGTGCTGCAATCGCCTGTCGGTAGGATAAGGACAGGACATCGGCATATTTCTCCCCGCCGGCACGGATTGCGTCCTCGCGAAGCTTGGCATCAAAAGAATCGCAGCGGGCAAGAACATCCGAATAATCCCGGAACGCTTCGTGGAGCAAAGTCGGGAAGGTTTTTCCGTCTTTTCTCCAATACGCCTCCAAAGGCTGACCAAAATACTCAATCGCA
Source organism: Paenibacillus sp. J14 (assembly GCF_000518465.1). NCBI lineage: Bacteria > Bacillati > Bacillota > Bacilli > Caryophanales > Paenibacillaceae > Paenibacillus > Paenibacillus sp. J14. The sequence continues at coordinate 49,697 of NZ_JADQ01000022.1, forward strand.
TACACGTCATCATAAGCAAGAACGAGGAGATGCGTCTTCTCATCCGTTCCGCTGACTTCACCGGCATTCCATACCGAAGCCATCACAAGCTCAGCCTCGCGAACGGGCTGTGGTTGGGATAGCGGAGCCGCGCCTTCCTGAAGACGAACCTCACCTTCGCGAACGAATTGCTTGCGAATCTGTGCCCGATCCAGATAGGTTTCGACATCCGATGCCTGCTTGACGGCCAGCATGAAGGTGCCCCAATCGATGCGCTGGTCATCACCCGAGCGATGAAGCGGGTTCTGCTCAACATGACGAACCTGCAGCACGGTGAGGTCTCCCTGCACGTCTTGTTGCCAAGTGATCGCCTGATCGGTTTCATTAACGCACCATTCCCCGGTTACGTCGACATAGACCCGCACTTGGTGGGGCTTTCCGTCAAGGGAATGCACGCGGAACGCGACATAGGAAGCCGGCCGCGACAGCAGCTCCAGATCGTCCGGCAGCAGCGGACTCGTAAAAGTCACGTCCAGCCCAACGCCTCCGGCCTCGAACTGATAGCGGGTGGAGAGCGGTGTGACTTCAAGTCCAGTTTGGTTCATCGCCTCCGGCTCTGTATAATACCGTTCCGGGTTAGATTCAACGCGTCCGGCAAACCGCCAGGCTACGCCGTCGATATAAGCCAAGCCGGTGAACGCTTGCCGACGCCCGGTCCAATGGCGGGTGAAATCGTCGGTTAATGAATCCGCCATCGACCAGACGCTGAAAAAGGGATCAATAGTAACCAAAGGTACTGCCGGTGGACGCAATTTTGTACTCATTCGAAATCTGCCTCCTATCTGGATCATGCGATTTGTCCAATCGTTTTTATCTGTTCCATTTCGTTTCCTATTTTGTCACGGTGATGCGGGTTCCTCCATCTCCGTGCTCGTAATGAAGCAGCAGCGTGTGTGACTTCGCGTCCCATTCGAACGGCAGAGTGACGTTTGACGCCGAAGCCGAGCCGTCTTCCTGCTGCAGTCCCAACACTTCTGCCGTCACCGCCGTTGGTTTCGCATCACAGCGAATCCGCGCCACGGCTTGCAGCGGACGAGGCCCCTTAGCCGTAAACGTAATGGCATTCTCCTCCTCGCGATAATCCTCAATCCGGGAGGAGGCGGCAATCACTCTAAAGCCAGGTTCAGAGTCGAGGCTGTGGCTGTCCGGCCCGGGGTAGGCTAAATCATAAAGTAAGGCCTGGTGTCCGGGTTGCACCGCAACTTGCTCTTTGACCGGCAAACCGGGATCAAGCAAGTCAACGAAAAGTCCTTCGAGCTCCAGCGGCGCATCGCTGACTGACTCGGTCATGACGGAAGCGATCACATACGGACCGCGGCGGAGATGAAAATAGTTGACTGGTTCCCAACGGAGCGCGTCCGCTGACGTTGGAGCCGGCTTTCCTTCTGCGGAACCTCCCGCCCCTGTCTGCGCTGCAGATGAATCCCCTGACGCGCCTGACGCCGCAGATGCTTCTCCGCGGCCGAGCAGCTCCATCGCTTCCCGTACGGCGGTGCGATACCGTTCCGCCGCCTCCGCACTTTCCGCGATTTTGTTTGGTCGCAGCGGCAAATAACTGACCAGGCCGGCGCCAACTCGGGTGACGCCTTCTGCCGCTGCTCCCGTCGCGCTTGGCAAGCCGAGGCATTCGAACAGATGGGCCCGGGGTGAATCGTAGCGCCGCCGCCCCTGGTTCCACCATTCCCGGACCTGATGATACGGATCGCTGTCATCGCCAACATATATCAGCGCTCCGCCTTCCCGCACCCATTGTGCCAAAGCGTTATGCAAATCCGGGTACTCCGGCTTCATAAACTCATAGCTTAGGACCAAAACGCGGTAGTCATCCAAATATCCCGGGAACCGCCGAACGTTATCCAGCTGCACTGGCCGTACCGGCAGTCCATGCTTAACGAGCGGAAGCGTCAGCCCGTAGAAAGGCGAGAAATTCAGCAGTTCCACCGCCGATTCATCGCTCAGCTCCACCTCGTTCGTCCCGTCGTATTTCTGCATAAAGCCGGACGTTCGCGTCCCAATCCGTTTCCGCTGGAACATGGCTGAATCGGCGAGGAGCACGCCGGTGACAGCGGTATTGCCGTGCACCTGGACCTCTTCCTGATCCATATTGCCAAGCGTATGCATCACGTTCAGCAGCACTGTCGCGTAATCGGTCGGAATTCCCTCTTTGCCGTTGCCATCAGCGGAAGGATATTGCCCCTTAAAAATCCGGCGGGGCCAAGGGGCGACCTCATAGCGGGAAACCGCCGGGTGCAACAGCGAAGCGATCAACGTCTTCGTGTAGTTCTCGCGGTAATCGATCCACGTCCGTGTCGGATCGTCCTCGATCGGATCGTGCAGGAACCACATGCGGCGGTGCGTCCCGCGCACCAGTTCCTGCATGATACCATATTCCAGGAACGCCGTCTCGAATGTCCGCTCCGCCCGTTTCCCTTCGTATACGTTCGCTGTGCGCGACGTCCCCGTCCAGATTTGGGCGATATAACCGTCAATCGCCGGCAAATCGAGCAGCCGGGATTCCGGACTGACGATCCGCCATTGGGTATAGTTAATCAGGCTGTGAGTGGGTACAAAAAAACGCAGCGGTCGATTATACCGGACCAGCGAATATTCCTTCAACGCCGAACAGATGCGGTCCAAACAACGCGTGTACAGATAAGCCTTCAGCTTGGACGCTCGGTATTGCGCGTCCTCCGAAGTGTGGGGCGGTTGCCAAGGCTCGTTATAGTAATTGCGCCATTCGCGTTTGAACGCCTCCGAGTATCCGCCCTCCACCCAGAATTCCGGTTCCTCCAGGTGAATGGCCTCCACCCCGGCATCCACCGCCGGACGAATTCGCTCGATAAGAAAATTTGCATAACTGATGGTTGGTACCATATAAGGAATATCTACCGAGGTTCCATGGATGATCGTCTCGCCATCTTGATACTTTTGGGCTTCGTCCCAATGGGAGCGCCCGTCAACTTGGCCGTTCAGATAGTCCTGGTAACCGCCCCAGGACACTCCGGTCATGAGATGCACATGGTAGCCCCGCTCCGCCCATTCGCGAATGCGCTGGGGCATCGTTTCCCCAATGCCATACACCATCACAAAATCCGTCTGCAAATCGTAGGCCGCATGATAAGCACCGCTTTCCTGAAATCCGGTCCGTTCTTCCGCCCTTGCTCTTCCCGTCACTCCTAAGCCCTCCCTTTGTAACTTAGAGTTCGTTCACAGCCAACCTCATTTACAGCTATCTTAAAACCTCTGCTGCACTCGATCCGTCATTAAGCTAACTGAATGCGAATCGATTTGATCTCAAACGGCGTAAACTGCAAGCGAATCCGATCCGTATTTTCGGCCAGCAGCCCCATCGGCTCCTCCAGCAGATTCACTTCTTCAATGGTCCGGCAAGCCGGTCCAAAGCTTAGCTCACCGTCCGCTCCAGCTCCTGCCGTTTCGTACAGACGAACGATCAGATGATCGCTGTCCTCGGCCTTCTTCACCGCTTCAATCATCACGTTAGGATGATCAATCGTGAGGAAGGGCTTCCCGTGCAAGGAACTGCTGCGAGGCGTCCCGCCGCCTTGAGGCGGCACCGGGATGGCCGCAGCGGATGCAATCGGAACGTTCAGCTCATAACCTTTGCGGTATACGCCGGCTTGGATAAAGTCACCCGCATGCGGATACAGCGCATAAGTGAAGCGATGTTCCGCCCGATCGGCCTGCGGATCTGGATATCCCGGGCTGCGCAGCAAGTTCAAATCCAGCACGTTGCCTTCTGCACTGTGCCCGTATTTGCAGTCATTGAGCAGCGCCACGCCGTAATCCGGCTGCGACAGATCGAGGTAATGGTGAGCGCAAATTTCATCGCGGGCAAATTCGATCGCATTATTGCGCGTTGTTGCCCGTTTTAACACTCCAAACTGAATTTCGCAGTTTACCTGATCGCTGACAACTGCCACCGGGAAAGCAACCCGGAGCATTTTACCGGTTTCCCGCCAATCGGCTTCCGTTTCGAAGCGCAGTACATCATCGCCTTGCAGCAAGCGGATCGTTTGCTTTAACGTTGATTCCCCGAAGCGGTAAACTTGCTCGATCACCGCCTGCGGCCCCGAGACGTAAGCGCGCCGGCTTTCCAGCGTCATCGTTCCGGCAATCGTATCGCGATAGTCGCGCGGGAAGTCCCAGGCATCACCGTCATCATGGTAAACCGTAAATACGTTAGCCTCAGCGCCCGGCTGAATCGCTTCCCGCCCGGCGGCTTTATCGTACAGCGACACGATGCTGCCGTTCTCGGCAAACCGAACCGCAAGCCGTTCATTCTCCAGCCGGAAGTCCTCGGCAATGAATGCATGTTCCGAAGCCGCTGGTTCTACTGCAGCCTCCGTGAGCTTGCGCCAGCTCATCGCCGGTACCTGCACGTACTTCCAGCTTCCGCCAAGCTCTACCCATTCCTGACGGTCCCAAGGCAAGGAGTTGAACAGCACAAGTTCACCGGCAGCAGCCCCGGACAAGCCAGCGATTCGTCCATAAGCTTCCGTAATCATCGCTTGGACTTCCTCCAGCAGCTTGGCGTAGCGCTCTAACGACTCGTCGTACACCCGGGTGATCGAGGATCCTGGCAAAATATCATGGAATTGATATAAGAGCACTTCCTTCCAGATCTTCTCGAGCTGGGCCGCCGGGTACTCTGCCGGGCTTGCGCCTAGAGCAATCTGCAGCGAAGCCGCGAATTCAAGCTCACGCAGCGCCTTTTCCAGCTTGCGGTTATACCACTTGTTGCGCGCTTGTGTCGTTAACGTCCCTTGGTGCTTCTCCAAATACAATTCGCCGCGGTACGTTTGGAATCGCGAAGCCTCTTGTTCCAATCGCTTGAAGAAGTCGATCGCCGGCTCCTGAACGACCGGCGGAAGTCCCAGCAGGTTCACCTCTCGCTCAAGCCGCTCCAGGTGCTCTTCCCCTGGTCCGCCGCCGCCGTCGCCGATTCCAAACAGCATCAGCGCATGCTCCGAGACGTTCCGATCGAGATAGTCCCGTTCGATCTTGGTCAGCGACCGCGGAGCCGCCGGGCTGTTATAGGTATCCTCCGGCGGTAGGTGCGTCAGCACCTTCGTCCCGTCGATGCCTTCCCACATGAAGCTGTGGTGCGGATGCGTATTATAGGTGCTCCAGGAGAGCTTCTGCGTCATCATGTAATCGACACCAGACTTCTTCAGCAGCTGCGGCAGACTGCCCGTATATCCAAACACGTCAGGCAACCACAACACCTTCATATCCTTGCCGAACTCCTCCCGGAAGAACCTCTTGCCATACAGGATTTGCCGCACTAGCGCTTCGCCACCGGAGATGTTCGTGTCCGGTTCAACCCACATCGCGCCTTGCGCTTCCCAGCGTCCTTCGCGGATCCGCTCCTTCACTTCGGCGTACAGCTGCGGATAGTACTCCTTCATCCACTGGTACAGCTGCGGCTGGCTTGCGCCAAACACGTAACTCGGATACTTCTCCATGTTCCGCAGCGCCGTAGCAAAAGTACGGGCTCCCTTGCGAATCGTCTCGCGAATCGGCCACAGCCAGGCCAGATCGATATGCGCGTGGCCAATAGCGCTGATCGTCAGGACAGGATCCCCGCCTTTCTTCGCCAGTTCGCGGGCCACATGCGCTTTCGCCAAGCGTACCGTTTCATCATTGATCTCCGACAGCTGAAGAGCTGCTTCATAGACAGATTGCAGCACCTGAGCTTTTCTGGCGCTGGAATCCGGCAGCTGCTCAACCAGCTCGATGAGCACTTCCAGATCGTAAGCCAATTGCCGAGCTTCCTCATGGCAAATGGCGATGTCCGCTTCCTTCAGCGTTCCGCTGCGATAATGTCCAAAAAGGTCATTGCAGCCGCCGTCTCCCCACAGATTGATCGTTTCCCCGCCTCGGGCGGCGGTACTCACGTCCACCACCCGCTTACCCGGCCGACCTAGGCTGTAGTCGAATTCGGAGCTAACGTTCGTTAAGCCTTGCCGCGGGGTTCCCGCTTCATCTACGAGACATAATTCTCCATTAATATCGATCAACAGAACGACTTTTTGGCCAGCGGCCGTTTCCGGTACGGTTCCTTGAAAATGGAACCAGGCGCAATCCCACAGCTCTCCCCATTTATCACCGGGATGAAGCCGTATGTGCCGGCCGCTCATTCGCTCGGCGTAAGGGACCGGCTCTTTCGTCACCCAAGCTTCAACCTCCAACCCGGCAATCGGGCGGTAAATGAATTCCTGTAGTTTGGCAAGCCTTTGCTTTGCCTTTTGGATCATAATGTGGTTCGTTTCATACGGCATGCTGCATCACTCTTTCAATTTAAATTTACTTTTTGGTATAGGCCTCCGCTTTCTTCTGTGCATCATCCAGAATCGACTGAATATCCTCCTTGGTCATTAACGCTTTCGTCACCGATTCACCAAAGATTTGCCATACCTTGGAGTCTGCATTCGCAAACGTTGGCAACCCTTGCACATTGCCGGCCATCGCCAGATAGTGCTGGTACATTTCCGGATGCGCCTCTTTATATGCATCGGTTTCAGCCACCGATTTCAACACTGGAGACCGGACACCCGTATCGGCGATCAGCTGTTGAATCTCTTCGCTGTACATTGCGCGAATATACTCAAATGCAGCTTCCTTGTTTTTGGCATCCTTCGGTACGGCATGGAACGCAGCGCCGATGGTGATATTGCCGGCTTTGCCGTCCGGGGACAGCGGGATTTGCGACATGCCGTACTCGATACCGATTTGCGCGCTCTCGATCGCACGCCACGGACCGTCGATCAGGTAAGCGATCTGTCCTTTCTTAAACGCATCGAAATACGTTCCCTCATTGGTGTTGACCATCAATCCAGCTGGATGGTTGGCGTTCAGCTCTTTTAAGAACTGTACCGTTTCTACGTTAGCATCGGAGTTAAAGACAGGTTGACCTTGATCATCCGCAAATCCTCCGCCATTGATGACAAGCAAAGTCCCATACCGCAAATACCCCCCGGCATTCGGTCCAGCATAGACCCCGCCGCCGTAGAACTTGCCTTTTCCTGCTTCTGTGACCTTCTTCACGTTCGCCAGCAGCTCATCCCACGTTTCCGGCGCTTTGTCCGGGTCCAGACCTGCTTCCTGCACCAGCTTCTTGTTCCAGAACAAGCTGCTTACGCCAGGTTGCGAAGCAAAACCGTAAATCTTGCCGTCATACTCCATCGGCTTCCAGGCAGCCGGTGCTACTTTTTCACGAATTTCTTGAGCCATGTCATCTGGGAACGGTTCAAGCAATCCCTGTTGGGCAAACCCAGGCATTTGCGTTTCCCCAACGATGATATCAGGCATGTTCTTCGCCAGGAATCCCGCCGTTTGCTTCTGGATCAGCGGCTCCCCCCAGCCCCAGTCCTCGGTTTTCACCGTAATGTTCTTGCTTTGCATTTTCTCATTGATGATCGATTGATAATAGTACGGGAAGACGCCTGCTTTCTTCAGCGGTTGACCCGGCGTATAGTTGAAATCCTCTGCTGTAATCCGGGGATTCAGCGTCTCGTCAGCGATTTGTCTTTCTTTGTGTTTCTCCAGCAGTTCGCTCAGCACCCCGACGCCAACCGCTACGGCTCCTTCATTTAATACGGTAATGGTAGCGCCTTCAGAAGAGGACGAACCTTGATTTCCGGATGCTCCATTAGTCCCTGGGTCGTTCGCAGCCTGGTTACCTCCAGTGTTACCCCCTCCAGATCCGCAAGCCGCTAGTAAGGTGATGAGTAACAGCGATAGAAACATGACGTGGAACTTTTTCAACAACATGCTTGAACCCCTCCAAAAGTCATTTTATTCAGCGTGAGTGTCCATTAAGTCAAGTTTTCAATACGGGTGTTGAACTGTTTTCATCGATTCGATCCATAACGGACCGGTAGTGCAACTTCGACATAAAAAAATGAGTTCCCGGCCTTCCTAACCTTTGATCCCTGTGTTCGCCAAGCCCTGCACAATATACTTCTGGAAGAAGGCAAAGATCAGCAGCGCTGGAATCGTAATGCCAAGGCTCAGGGTAATAATCATCGGATAGTTGATGACGGCGCCAGGGCTTGCCCCAACGGAGGAAATCCGCGTGATCGCCGCAGGAAGCGTTTGCAAACTGTCGTCTGTTGTATAGAAGAACGGGGTAATAAAATCGTTCCACGTTCCAAGCGCTGTCGTAATCGCGATAAACGCCATAATCGGCAACTGCAGCGGGAAGAGGATCTGGAAGATCAGTCGTAACGTCCCGGCCCCATCCACAATTGCAGCTTCGTCGATTTCCAGCGGTACTTTTTCCAGCGACTGCTTCACCAGAAACGTCCCCATAATGTTGATGCTAGGTCCGCCGATCAAGTAAACCCACCAGGAGTTCAGAATCCCAGTCCCGCCGGTAAAGATATCGTTTCCCCCGGCAAACGGGAAGCGGGCAAATTCAAGGTAAGTCGGAATGATCGCGAGCGTCCCGGGAATCATCTGCGTAGCAAGCATGATCAAGAAGATCGTATCCCGTCCTTTAAACCGCAACCGTGCGAACACGTATCCCGCCAAAAATGAAGTCAAAATCGCCCAAAACGTGTTGTAAGCGGTACGAATCAGCGAGTTCTTCATATAAGTGGCTACGGCGGCATCCGTGGAACCGACGATCAGCGCCTTGAAGTTCTCCAGCGTGGGCGCTTTCGGAATGGGGAAGATGCCTAACACCGTTGAGGAGAATTCCGTCTTGTTGAAAAAACCAGCAAGCACCATGAAGATCAACGGGTAAAGCAAAATGAGCCCAACGCCAAGCAGGATAAGATGTCCCAGTAAATGAACGGGCTTAAACTGTTTGCTAACTTTAGCGTTCAAAGGACTGGGCATGCGGGAGCGCCTCCTTTTTCGCAGATTTGACGGGCTTGATCGGAATGGTTGTCCGACGATCGGATTTCGTTGACCAGTTGTAATACAGCACCGTCACGACGATCACGATCATGGCCATGATGAGCGAGGAGGCGCCAGCCATCCCCAAATTAAAGTCCCAGAAGCCGTCCCGGTAGATCCGGAACACCAGCACTTCGGTTTGCCCGTAAGGCCCGCCGTTCGTAATGAATAAGACCTGCTCGTAAATCTGGATCGCTGCGATCAAGTTCGTAATCACGATATACGTCGCGATAGGTTTTAACCCTGGCAACGTAACATACCGCAGCTTATGCCACCGTCCTGCACCATCCATTTCCGCCGCCTCGTACAAGGACAAATCTACGGATTGCAGACCGGCCAACCAGATTAAAGCGGCACCGCCAACCCCTTTCCAGACCGAATAGACCACAATCCAGAAGATGCCCCATCCGACAGAGTACTGCCATACGATAGGTTCCTTCCCCATCGCTTTCAGCAGGTTGTTGATGACCCCATTGTTTGAATCGAGAAAAATGTTGAATACTTGCGTGGTCGCTACCGTTGCCGTGATGGCGGGGATGTACCAAATGGAACGATAAAATCCTTTGCCGAACAGCGGCAGGTTCATCAGCAGTGCAGCAAAAAAGCCTGCTCCCAGCGTAATGACCGTGACCAGTCCACCCAGCCAGATCGACCTCCACAATGCATCCGTGTATACCGGGTTGTTAAAGAAGCTAACGAAGTTATCAAACCAGATGAAATTAGGTGTATCTGCCAATCCCACCCATTCGAAGAACCCTAGCACGAACCCGAACAAAGTGGGGAAACCCGAAACCACCAACCATGCCAAAAACATCGGCACGAGGATAACGGCGGCGATCAAAGCATCTTTACGCTTCCCTAACCTGCGCTGCATTGCCTTTCGCTTCTGTAATCCCGCGGTTTCCATCGTCCAAGCAACCCTCCTTACTGTGAAGTGCACTGTTAAAGCTTTTTTGTTCTAAGTTGTATTATCTATTTGCAATATTAAATATATTTCACTATATCATTTATGTCAAGTATTAGATATATCATTTAATGCTAATTTGCTATAAAAAAGACACCTAGCTTGCAAGGGCAAGCAGGTGCCCTGTCAATCTATTTACTTTACTCGTTTCGCAAGTGGGCCCGTAGATTGACTTTCAATTAATTTTGGCTCGAGGATCACTTTCGTGTACCCCGCATCTTTCTGCTCAGGCTTCTCGAGAATGTCCCGCAATATCCGAGCTGCGGCTTCTCCCATCTCAATTTCCGATTGCGAAATATGCGAGAAGAATCCCCATTCATGCAGCCCCGGCGAAGGATCGTCAAACGTCAAGATCGAGATGTCCTCCGGTACCCGAAGCCCTAGTTCTTTACAAATTGAATAGATGTGCAGGCCAAGCCGTCCGTTCAGTGTGATATAAGCGGTAGCGATCTGGTTCTTGATAAACCGGTACAAAGGGTGCTTCTTGTCAATCTCGCTGTAATCCACATTGAAATCCGTGAGGATCAGTGCCGGATTAATCATCGCGCCCTTCTGTTTGAGCGCCTCCATATATCCGTTAATCCGTTCCTCTACCGTAATGGTGGGCAACGGGGAATCGGAGCAGATGGCGATATCGCGATGCCCCAGACCCCACAGATAATCAACAGCAAGCTGTCCGCCGATTAATCCGTCGCTGCGCGACAAGTTCGTCGCCACTCCCGGCAAATACCGATCGAGCAGCACAAACGGGTAACCCCGCATCTTCAGGGCTAAAATTTCCTCGTTGTACGTTTCCGCATCACTTGGGAAAATAATCAGACCAGCGGCTCCTTTGCGAATCAGATCGTTGATCGCTTCCTTCTCTCTTTCAATGGAATTGTACGTCAAGACGATTTGCAGGCTGTATGGACTGTCTTCAAGAATGTTCGTAATTCCTTGAAGCAGGCGGATGGCAAAATAGTCTACCATCATTGGCATAATGAGCCCGATCGTGGTGCGCCCCGGAATATGGGATGCTGCTTCAATCGCTCCCAGCGAAGGATCCGTTCCCCCTCCGTTTAACGCTCCGGGGTGGACTTGTGCCCCCGAATTTCCGTCCAGCACAGGCCATAATCCGCCCCCCTCTGCCAGAGAGCCTTGATGGCGTTGCAATAGCTCGCCAATCCCCTCGCTGACGAAGCTTCCACGTCCAGGGATCCGATAGATCCACCCGTCCTTCGCCAGCTGCATCAAGGCATTGGCTACCGTTATTCGGCTGACGTCGAACTGTTCCATTAACTCTTTTTCTGATGGGATCTTATCGTTCTCCCGCAGCTTCCCCTGCAGGATCATTTCTTTGAAGTGCTGTTGAATCTGCATATACAACGGTTTACGTTCGTTTTGCATAAGGCTTCTCCTATCTTATTTCTCTCCATATATTCACATTATATCATTTATAGCATTTAGTCAATCTATTTCAAGTCATTCGCTCCCTTGACATTCACTATTGGATATATTAAACATATTATACAGGTGCTATCGTTTTCTTTACACTTTTCATAAAAAGGAGGGAATTTGTGAATCCAGCGTTTCAGAGAGCCTGTCGATGAGCGATAGCCCTAATATGCAGATACGAGGTGAACGCATTTGCTTCGCAAAATAACGATGACTTGTCTCATTTTATTCTGCACCATGTCCTTATCCTTAGGTACCACCTCTGCATCGGCAACATCCTCAGTGGAAACGGCGTCAAAGAATACGATCAGCTGGCCTAAATCGCAAGCGCTTCCAAGCTTCGGAAAAGTGAAACGGCTGGATGTGGCCGACGTCGCCAAAGCGCCGGGCGACATTCGCATCATGCTGGCTACGCTGCAAGGTGTGGTCAACCGTTCGGAGCCGCGCATTTATTTGCTGGAGAATGAAGAAGAAGGCAAGCTGACTTGGCTTAATGATCTCAAGGTTCCTTATCAACTGCATAATGAAGCTTGGGATCTTGTGAAGAAGTACAAAAATGAAGTGAAAGGTATCATCATCTACGATCCGGAGGTTCCCGATTCGATTAATGTCGCGACCACCTTAGCCGGGCTTAAAAACGGGATGGTCGTCAGTCCGGACCTCGCTCCGCAACTCCAAGCTGCTCCTTATCGCTTGAAGGTGCTTGAGGATTTGCGCGGCCGGTTCGAGGATCGGATGGATGCTTATACATGGCAATATGAACATCTGTGGAAAGAAACGACGCATCGTATGCTGATCGGGCTTAGTCCCAGCGTCTCCATCAAAATCCCTCCGGGACTCCCCGAATCGTTTGAGGTGATCGCCGAAGAGACCCGGCAGATTCGTGATGCCAGCAACAAAGGCACCTACGAGCTAGATTTGACGTCGTTTCTAGGGGGAGATGCCGTCTATTTGCGGTTTGATGATGCGTTTATCCAAGACGGCTGGGGCTCCGCCGTACATGAAGTCGTGATCAAGGCCGATGGTCAAACGATCGCTCAGTTCATTCCGGGTACACCGGAAGAAGAAGAATTTTTATACGATCGGCAGGATTCGCAAATTTCTGCGGGTGACGGCGGGCACCGGTTTGCCGACAACGGGCGCTATTTCGTCTATCGCTTCGTTCCTCCTGCAGGTACGCAAGAGCTGACAGCCTCTGTGGTTATGTGGAACCAGTTCAAGGTCTCTGCCGGCAACGTTCAACCGCTCTCCTCCGAACAGAAGGAGCCTTACGGTTACCTGCGGGATTATGCCGTCGCGAACAAAGCGATGGTGTTCTGGTTGGAAGTTAATGATCCGGAGCAAAGAGAACTGTTTGAGAAAATCTTATCGGACGTCGAGCCAGGAACCCCTTATCTCGGATGGTTCAGCAACGACGTTGCAGGTGAGTTCAGCTCTGTCGAAGTGACCTCGAACCATGGTGTTTACGTCTTGGCTGCCGATTGGTTCAGCAACTTGACCGTTTTCTCCGGCACCCAAGCGAAGCAGGTTAAAACCAAAGCCCCTGCTGCTCCGCCATTAGAAAATAAAATCTATGTCACGTACACCTTCAGCGAGGGCGACAACTTCCAATATAACCAGCACCGGATGCGGATTCTGTGGGATGATCCGGCCCGCGGTCAGGTGCCAATCAACTGGACGTCCAGCCCGCTGCTGTACGATGCCGCTCCAGCAATGCTGAACTATTATCGCCAGTCGGCCACCGATAACGATCTGATCATTGCCGGACCGTCCGGTGCCGGATACTTCTATCCGGAGGCTTGGCCGGAAGCGACGTTTGCTGAATTCTTGAAGAAGTCCTATAAATACTTACAGAAATCCGGCATGACTCTCACCTATGTCTTGAACCGGATTGACAGCAATAACGTGCCACTGGGTTCCTCTTATGCGAACGCCTATGAGCGCTACTACAAAGCCCCTGGCTTGTTCCTGAGTTGGGAGGATCGCCACGGCGTGGAAATCGTTAACGGTTCTCTGCCGGTATCCACGATTCAAGGCATCAGTACCGTCCAAGACGGCCTGCGCGTCCTGGAACAAGCGAAAGCGAATTGGGACGGTAAGTCCCCGCTGTTCGTATCGCTGGGGTTGCTGGCTTGGAGCCTGACGCCTTCGGATGTGGTCGCCATGACGGAAGCCCTCGGACCGGAATTTGAAGTGGTACGAGGCGATCATTACTTCACCCTCATTCGTCAGTCTAACGGGTTGTCCGTGAAGCCGCATTCGCTGGAAATGGACGAAGAGCCAGCTGCGGTACAATAATTTTTAAACCTCAAAAAGGTCTGCATAGCCAGCTGATGTCAGTTGATATGCAGACCTTTTGATTTTCTCCAAATTATTAAATCGCAACCTTCTTGCCTTCCGTTGGCAAAGCCACCCAGTGCCCCTTGGACACTTCGACCAGTTGGGAGTTCTCCAGATCATACTTGTCCACTTCCGTGGATTCTTCCACGATAGTCCGCCTCTTCTGCGACTCAACCTTCGGATCTGGAACCGGAACCGCAGCGAGCAGCGATTTGGTGTACTCATGCTGCGGATTGGCGTACAGTTCTTCGCTTTCGGCAAGCTCAACGATTTTCCCCATGTACATGACGGCAACACGATCGCTAATATGCTTTACCATCGATAGATCATGCGCAATAAACAAATAAGTCAGTCCTAATCGCTGCTGAAGCTCTTCTAGCAATTGAACCACCTGGGCCTGAATCGATACATCTAAAGCAGAAAGCGGCTCATCACATACAATAAACTTCGGGTCCACCGCAAGCGCCCGGGCAATGCCGATTCGTTGACGCTGACCTCCGGAGAACTCATGAGGATATCGTTCCGCGAAAGCCGGTTCTAGCCCCACCATATCGAGCAACTCTTCGATCCGCTTCTTCCTTTCCGTCCCGCTGCTGACCAAACGGTGCACATCCAGGGCTTCCCCGATAATATCTGCGACTCGAAGGCGTGGATTCAGAGAGGCATAAGGATCTTGAAAGATCATTTGCATGTACCGGCGCATCGTTTTCATTTCTTGTGCAGATAATCGATTAACCGCAATCCCTTGATAAAGGACGTCCCCTCCCGTTGGTTGATGAAGGCGCAGGATGGCGCGGCCGGTTGTGGATTTCCCGCTTCCCGATTCTCCTACTAACCCCAAGGTCTCCCCTTCGCGAATGTGAAAGCTGATATCGTTGACAGCTTTCAAAATATTTCCCTTCCCCAAATCAAAATACTGTTTCAAAGACTTCACTTCGATCAGCGGACGCTCTAAATTCGAGTTGTTCAGAATTAATGATGCGGGTTTTGCCCTTTTGGGTTCATCCAAACGCGGTAAGGCGTTTAGCAACTTGAGGGTATATGGATGCTGCGGATTCGCAAAGATCTCTTCCGTTGTCCCGCTCTCCACAATGGCGCCTTCCTTCATCACCACAACCCGATCACACATCCCGGCAACCACTCCTAAGTCATGGGTGATCAGAATGATGGAGGTGCCAAAACGCTCCTGCATTTGTTTCATCAAGCTAAGAATTTGCGCTTGAATGGTGACATCGAGTGCTGTCGTAGGTTCATCGGCAATGAGTAAAGCAGGCCGACAAGCCAAGGCAATAGCGATCATCACGCGCTGGCGCATCCCTCCGGAGAACTCATGGGGATATTGGTTATACCGCAGCTCGCTGTTTCGAATTCCAACCAACTTCAACATTTCAAGCGCTTGAAATTTAGCCTCTTTCTTGGACAGCTTCTGATGTTTGATCAGCCCTTCGGCAATTTGTTCCCCGATCTTCATCGTGGGGTTCAGTGAAGTCATTGGATCCTGGAAGATCATCCCGATATCCCGGCCGCGGATGCTCTCCATCTCTTTCTCCGAATAATTTGCTATCTTATTCCCTAGAAAAAAGATTTCGCCCTCTTTAATATCCGCAGGTGGAGTAGGCAACAGACGCATGATTGCGCGGGCTGTTACGCTCTTCCCGCTGCCGGATTCGCCGACGATGCCAAGCGTCTCCCCTTTTCTAACCTCGAAACTAACCCCCTTAACAGCTTCAACTTCCTGGTCCCGTGTCCGAAAGGATACGGATAAATTGCCTACCCGCAGTATCGTCTCCATCTTTACAACTTCCTCCCGTCCATCTCTGTGAAATCTACCGTTGACATCAAATAACTCCTAAAATAATATATACTATAACGATCGGAATAATGCAATTTGTGAATAAGAAAGGTGGATCATCCATGGAAGCCGCACCCGCGGCGAGAGCCGCTAATGCTGACCCAGTGAATGCAAAGCCCCGTTTCAATCGGAGAGTCGGGTCCATTTATGCCAAAATGATGCTAGATTCCTCCTATAAATATTTCTTGCTTCTCTTAGGAGCTCCGGTAAATCTCTTCGTCTTCTTCGTGTACTGGCTCCGGAAGCGTAATGATTCTTACCGGCTGCTGCTAGCGGATACGAGAAAGGAACTGCTTGCTTCCGGGTACAAGGATGAGCTGAAAGCGGAAATTCTGGAGCAACTGCGTCAGAAGCAGCGTTTCTTCGGGGCAGCCGTATCACCGGAAAAAACAGAGCTGCTCGCAGTGAAAGAAGCAGAGGGTAAATTTCAGGAAGCCGTTCATGATGCCGCAGAGCAAAAAAGAATCCAACTGCAGCTGGTACGAACCGATTTCGTTGGGACGTTTCAGGACTTGGCCGAACGCTCCTGGTTTCTTGCCCTTTCGTTTATTCCCGGCATCCTGATGTATTTGTTGATGTTTTTCTATAGCAGTCCTTATCTGAAATACATATTTGAGCGATGTGTCATGGCCCTGTTCGTTATTGTGGGCGTATCCATCGTGGTCTTCACGATCCTTTATTTGTCGCCGATGAATCCTGCCGCCAATATTCTTGGAGAGACGGCAACGGAAGAGCAGATTGCACAGTTTAACAAAATCTATGGACTCGACCAATCCTACCTCGTGCAATTATGGATCACGATCAAAGGGATCGCGACCTTTGACCTTGGCAAATCGTTCGCCGGCAATGAACAGGTGACGGAGACGATTGCCCGTAAATTTCCGATTACACTGACGTTAACTACAATCTCGTTGTCGCTGGCCATTCTGATCGCCATTCCTGCGGGGATCCTGTCCGCCGTCAAACGCAATTCACTGTGGGACTATACATTGATGTTCATCGCGCTAATTGGTTTATCGATTCCGAGCTTTTGGCAAGGGTTGATCTTCATCTTGAATTTCTCGATCAAGCTCCACTGGTTGCCGGCGACCTTCAATCCGCAAAACGCGTTGTCGATCATCATGCCCACCCTTGTCTTGGGTACCGGACTCACAGCGGCTATCGCCAGGATGACGAGGTCCTCTACACTGGAAGTCATTGGCGAGGACTACATCCTTACCGCTAGAGCGAAGGGATTAAACAAGCGGCAGGTGTTGCTCAAACATGCAGTGCGTAATGCCCTCATTCCGATCGTAACCGTAATCGGCTTGCAATTTGGCGGAATGTTAGGCGGTTCGGCCGTGACGGAGAAGGTGTTTAATATCAGCGGCATCGGCAGTTACATCGTAGATAAGCAGTTTGTACCGGATATCCCCAGTATCATGGGCGGCGTGGTCTATACCGCGATAACGATCTCGATCATCAATGTAATTGTTGACGTTCTGTACGCTTTCTTCGATCCGCGAATTCGGACGAAAATGAAACAATACTGAAGCAGGTGTAAATGAGATATGGCCAAAGCCCTTTTTTCCTCAACCCGAAAATTTAACACCGAAGTGAAGCTCGCAGTGTACACCCTGTTCACAGATGTGTTTGTGATTGCGCTGTCCGCCCTGAACTTGTTCAAACCCTATGTTTCAGACACTTTCCTTCCATCAATGATCGTGCTAATGCTCATCGCGTTGTTTCACTTGATTGCGCTTGTGCTCGTAGCCCGGTATACCGATGACCGTAGCGCAGCTCCTGGATTAGTCTGGATCGCGGTCTTATTGATTTCAACCTCTGTGACAGGCAATCTATTTGCTTTACTGCTTGGGGTGAATCTGCTGATCAAACTACGGAATCATGGGAATCCAGGGACCTACAAGTGGGAGGAAGTTTGGAGCAAGCTAACCCGAAGCACACCATCCATGCTTGGACTGTTCTTCATCATCTTATTATTTTCGCTTTCGGTATGCAGCTTTTTTACGTTTGACTATGCGATGGCAACCGAAAACAACTACAGCGCCATCCTGCAACGCCCAAGTTTGGCCTATCCGCTTGGTACGGATAATTTCGGCCGATGTCTGTTTTCACGAATCGTGTTTGGCGCTCGGATATCACTAGTTGTTGGCTTCCTTTCGACCGTTCTGCCATTCATAGTCGGCGGTGCGCTGGGGGCGATATCCGGATACTACGGACGGCATACCGACAATATCATCATGCGGTTATTAGACATTCTTTACGCCATCCCAGGGATTTTGCTGGCGATTGCAATCATCGCGGCCTTTGGTGCTAATACGGTGAATCTTATTTTAGCGCTGAGTGTCGGTGCGATTCCAACCTATGCGAGAACGATGCGGGCTAACGTGCTGCTCGTATCCACTTTTGAGTTTGTGGAAGCCGCCCGGGCATTGGGAACTTCCAACGCCGCGATCATTTTCAAACATATCGTTCCGGGTGCGCTGGCACCGATGATTGTCAAGTCAACCTTAACGATTGGCACCGCCGTCATCTCGACCAGCAGTCTCAGCTTTCTTGGGCTTGGCGTGGAGCCGCATATACCGGAATGGGGTAATATTCTGAAGCTGGGAAGCACGTATCTCGAATCCCATTCCTACTTAGCCGTTTATCCTGGGCTTGCCATCATTGCGCTGGTCTTGTCCTTTAACTTCTTGGGCGACGGGCTCAGGGATGCGTTAGATCCTAAACTTGGCTAACGTCATTTACACTTTTTTGGTGTAGTTATCCTTTCGTTTTTCGTCCGCGGAAAATGAATGAACATATTATTTTTTACTTGATTGAGGGAGGAATTATAGAATGAAGAGAAAACCATTACTTATCTTGCTGATCGCTTTGATTTTGGTAGCCAGCGGATGCTCTGTGAAGACCAAATCGGATGTAGCCGGCAACCAAAGTACCCCGAAAGCGGAGGCAGAAAACGCGGTAGATCAAACTCCAGTAGAGATCGAGCTCCTTGCTTCCAGCTCCAGCGAATCGGATGTTAACATCATCCGGGACCAGTTGACCAAAAACGGCTTTAACGTGAAGCTGAACCTTCAACCGGATTACGGCAGCTTTAAAGCCCAACAAGATGCCGGCAACTTTGACATCGCTTTGTCTAGTTGGACGACTGTAACTGGCAACCCTGATTACGCCGTGAGATCGCTGTTCAAGACCGGCGGTGATTACAGCATCTTAGCCGATCCGGAAATTGATCAATTGATCGACAAAGCTGCAACCGAGACACCGGAGCAATACAAAGAGACTTATAAGCAATTTGAACAACGGCTGGTCTTTGACAAAGCCTATATCGCACCACTTTACATTTCTTTGAAGAGCCAAGCCATTAACAAAAACATTCTGAATCCAGCTAGCGTTAGATTGTCTAAATCCCGTGCCCTGGCCTGGGAGAGCATCGACTTCAACGATACATCCAAACGCGATAAAGAACCGCTGCTGCTTACGCAAGCGGCTTCCGTGTTAACATCCCTGGATCCCATCAAGGGCAACGATGGTTCCATTAACCAACTGAACACCAATATGTACGTTCGCCTGATCAATTTAACCGACGATGATCAAATCACTTCCGAAGGTTCCCTGTCCCATAACCATACCATCGCCGAAGGGAACTCGGAATACTATTTCCTGCTTCGGGATGACATTAATTTTGCGAAGATCGAAGACAAAAAGGCCGTCGACACAGGCGAGCGTGTAGGCGCTGACGACGTCGTCTTCTCCTTGCTGCGAGCAAAGGACAAAAATTCGGTACCCGATCATCGCACTTACAGCTTACATGAACATATCAAGAACGTAGAGATCGTCACGGACTTGTCTTCCCTAGATAAGATCCAACAAGCCGGCGGCGGCGGAAGTGTCAGAGAAGCGCTCGAGGCCGGATTGGAAATGAAAATCAAAGAGCTCGTTGCTGATAAGAACCAAGCTGACAATAAAGCTGGAAAATACCAGGTCGTCAAACTGACCACCACAGAGCCATTCCCGCAAGTTCTGAACTACTTGGGTCACCAGTCGGCAGGGATCGTGTCCAAGAAACAAGTCGAGAGCATCAATACGTATGACGTAGCTACCTTCGACGTGAACAAGGACGTTCCATACGGGGATCAGAACACTGTGACGGAAGGCCCTCAATACAACAACACTTTGTATGCCAGCGGACCGTACATTTTATCATCCAAGAACGACTACGAGGCCACCTTCTATAAAAATCCGGGATATCGGAAAGGCAGCGAATATGAGCCTAAAATCTCTACGGTAAAAGTTCGCTTTATCGCCGATGCCGACAGCGCCCTGTCCGCACTGCGCAACAGCGAAATCCATCTGTATTACGGCGTACCGGAAACGAAGTATGACATTGTTAAAGGCGACAGTAAACTGCAGCTGCAAACTATCGAAAGTAACGGTGTGACTTACCTGCTCTTTAATACCAAAGGACGTCCTGTTGCCGAAAGCGAAGATCTGCGTAAGGCCGTGCTTTATTCCATCAACCAGGATGAAATTCTAGCCTTCTACAATGGCAATAAGATCAAAGCGACCTCTACGGTTAGCCCGCTGGTGAAGACCGGCAACGAGTTGGTCGCGGATCCAGCGAAAGTGCAGGAGTTCTTAAACAAGTATCGGAGTGCTTCAAACTAACTTGTTCCTTAAGGTAATGAATCAGCCCATCACACAATGTCTGAACAAGAGACGTGGGATGGGCTTTTTTTCAAATCTAAGGTTGAACCACCGTTAGCTCCAAATTTGTTGATTCTGCCTCTAGGCTGTCAAGGAAGAGGATTACAAGTGCAAAATAAAAACAGTTCACTAGATCTTGGATCTAATGAACTGTTCTGTTAATTGTAATGCCGGTGAAGGGACTCGAACCCCCACGGTTTCCCTCACGATTTTGAGTCGCGCGCGTCTGCCAATTCCGCCACACCGGCACATATAAAATGAATTAAAAGTGCGGAAGACCAGACTTGAACTGGTACGGTAGTCACCTACCGCAGGATTTTAAGTCCTGTGCGTCTGCCGATTCCGCCACTCCCGCGAATTATCAATGGAGGCGCCACCCAGATTCGAACTGGGGATAAAGCTTTTGCAGAGCTGTGCCTTACCACTTGGCTATGGCGCCATAATATAGAATGGAGCGGACGACGGGAATCGAACCCGCGACCCTCGCCTTGGCAAGGCGATGCTCTACCGCTGAGCCACGTCCGCTTAAACTGGGGATATAGGATTCGAACCTATGCATGACGGAGTCAAAGTCCGTTGCCTTACCGCTTGGCTAATCCCCACTATATTTGATTGAGAAAGAAATGGGGCGATCGATGGGACTTGAACCCACGAATGCCGGAGCCACAATCCGGTGCGTTAACCCCTTCGCCACGACCGCCATAATATAAAGTTTATCAAGAGAGAAAAAGTGGCAGGGGCAGCAGGAATTGAACCCACACCAAAGGTTTTGGAGACCTTTGTTCTACCTTTAAACTATGCCCCTAGAAAACTGGTGGAGGCTGATGGATTCGAACCACCGAACTCGTAAGAGAACAGATTTACAGTCTGCTGCGTTTGGCCACTTCGCTAAGCCTCCACGTGGTGCCGGCGAGAGGACTTGAACCCCCAACCTACTGATTACAAGTCAGTTGCTCTACCAATTGAGCTACACCGGCTCTTCAACATAATTAGTGAATGGTGGCTCGGGACGGAATCGAACCGCCGACACGAGGATTTTCAGTCCTCTGCTCTACCGACTGAGCTACCGAGCCTTAATATGAAGTTAAATGGCGGAGCCGACGGGATTCGAACCCGCGGTCTCCTGCGTGACAGGCAGGCATGTTAGGCCTCTACACCACGGCTCCACACGAGAATAATGCCATCCTCTTCAAGAGGATAATTGCGGGGGCAGGATTTGAACCTGCGGCCTTCGGGTTATGAGCCCGACGAGCTACCGGGCTGCTCCACCCCGCGTCAGTANTAAAGANGTTATGGTGGAGGCTGAGGGGATCGAACCCCCGACCCTCTGCTTGTAAGGCAGATGCTCTCCCAGCTGAGCTAAGCCTCCATGGGAAAAGACAAGTTATATTGTACCAGACATCCCATTCATAAATCAAGTCAGTCAGCAAAAGAGCTTGAAATGAAGGGAAGAAATGACCCGTAGGGGATTCGAACCCCTGTTACCTCCGTGAAAGGGAGGTGTCTTAACCCCTTGACCAACGGGCCATATTCAAGTCCTTGCTGGCGGAGAGAGAGGGATTCGAACCCTCGAGACGCTTGTGACGCCTACACGATTTCCAATCGTGCTCCTTCGGCCAACTCGGACACCTCTCCAGAAAAATGGCTCCCCGAACAGGACTCGAACCTGTGACAACTCGATTAACAGTCGAGTGCTCTACCGACTGAGCTATC
>NZ_JADQ01000023.1:0-69226 GCF_000518465.1 Paenibacillus sp. J14
AATTTTGGGCGGAGGGATACTACGTAAGCACAGTGGGCTTGAATGAGGCCACTGTCGCAAAGTATATCCGCGAGCAGGAAGCACATGACCAGGCAATCGATAAACTGAGCGTCAAAGAGTATGAAGATCCATTTAGCAGAAACGGTAGCAAGAAAAAGTAAACCAGTTTAACTGGTAAGTGAAAGTGACAAAAACACTGAGCCTGAACAATTTTATTGTCAGGCTAGCGTCTTTAGGCGCAGTTTGGCAACAAGGGGTTATACCCCAAGAGCAAACCACCCGTTGGACGGGTGGTTATGATTAGATCGATTGATATGGCTCACCAGCTGGGATTCAGCTTGGCTGGATCGATTTTGGGCACCAAGCCTTCGGCCGCCGCGCGGTCCAGCAAACCGTGGATGGCCGCATAGCCGTCCTCGCCTAAATCGGCAGTATATTGGTTCACATACAGTCCGATATGCGCTTTCTGCACCTCGGGCGACATTTCCTGCGCATGGCTCATCACATAGTCCGCCGAAGCGTCCGGATGCGCCCAAGCATATTCCACGGATTCCCGTGTCCAGCGGGCTATCGAGGCTAGATCCAGCGACCGGCGAGCGATGATGGCGCCGAGGGGGATTGGCAAGCCCGTGTCAGATTCCCACCAGTTGCCCAGGTCTTGAAGCAGATGGAGTCCATAATTTTGATAAGTAAAACGCGCCTCATGAATCACCAAGCCTGCATCCAGTTCGCCGCGTTGAACGGCCGGCATGATCTCGTCAAACGGCATGACGACGATCTCGCCGACACCGCCGGGCACATGCTTTGCTGCCCAGAGCCGAAACAGCAGGTAAGCGGTGGAACGTTCGCTTGGCACCGCTACGCGGCGGCCCGACAGGTCGGAAGCCGAGGATGCCTTCGCCGTTAATACAAGCGGTCCGCAGCCTCGGCCCAGCGCTCCGCCGCACGGGAGCAGTGCGTATTCGTCCAGCACCCAAGGGAGCGCGGCATAGGAAATTTTCAGCACCTCAGGTCCGGTGCCGGAAGCCGCCCAACCGTTCGTAATATCAATATCCGCATAGGAGACATCCAGCTCCGGAGCGCCCGGGATTAAGCCGTGAACCCACGCGTGGAACACAAAAGTATCGTTAGGACAAGGCGAAAAAGCGATTTTCATGATTGCAACACCTCCGGTAGTTTAGCGCAAGCTTGCTCTAAAGCTTGCAAAGCATCGCCGATTTTCCAAAGTTCCCGTTGCCTTGGACCTACAGCGTTCGAGACGGCGCGCAGTTCCAGCACGGGAACGCCGAACTGGCGGGCGGCTTCAGCCACGCCAAAGCCTTCCATCGCTTCGGCGCCGGCGCCGGGATAACGCTTGGCAAGCCGTTGTGCCGTTTCCGCCGTCCCGGTGACGGTGGATAACGTCAGGATCGGGCCGTGGTGGACCGGCAGCCCGGCCTCCCGCAGCGCCGCTGCCCAGCGAGCCGCCAGCTCGTCCGCTACGGCGATCCGCGGCGAGCCGAAGCCCAGCTCGTCCACGCCGGCGAAGCCGTCAGGCGTCTCCGCGCCAAGGTCGGCGGCGATGATTTCGCTCGCCACGACCAGCGAGCCCACGCCGGCGACCTCGGCGAATCCGCCGCCAATGCCGGCGCTGAGGACGAGGCTGTACGGGCCGTCGGCAGTTTGGCCAGCACGTGCCAGCGCGGTAGCTGTCGAAGCAGCCGCTGATGCCGGACCAACACCAGCCAGCTGCACATCAGCGCCTTCATAGCCATCGAGTCCGCGCAGGACGGCTTGCTGTTCGGCATCCACCGCCGTCATGATCAGAATTTTGGAATGTGAACGATTTAGCATCGATAAGAACAACTCCTTAGTCCGTGGACAAATTCACTCTTCAAATTATAAAACGCTGCTGCAGGAAAACCAAGTCAGGTTATTCGTCATCACCAAACCCCGCGCCAAGTGTGAAGAGCACTGACCTAAGCAAAAAACCCGCCTTCGCTAATCGCGAAAACGGGTCTGCAACACATGTCCGTTTTAGGCTCTTTGGTATTGAACCGGGCGCTCTAAGGTTGTGTTCAGAGCTTTAGCAGCATCATATGCCCAATATGGGTGGCGCAGCAGTTCGCGGCCTAAGAACACCAGATCAGCTCGCCCGTTGCAAAGTACTTCTTCGGCATGGGAGGGATCGGTGATCATGCCAACTGCACCGGTGGCGATATCCGCTTGGTTGCGGATTTGATCTGCCAGGTTCACTTGATATCCTGGGTACGCGTGAATTTGTGCTGGAACCAATCCACCGGAGGTGCAATCAATCAGATCCACGCCATGCGCTTTCATTCGGCGGGAATAGTCGATATATTGTTCCAGCGAATTGCCTTGCGGATCGTATTCATTCGCCGAGATCCGGACGAACAGCGGACCGGACCAAACCGAATTGATCGCCTCGATCACTTCGCTTAGTAGCCGGTAACGGTTATCCGCGTTTCCGCCGTATTCATCTTCCCGATGGTTGGTTACCGGCGATAGGAATTCGTTCAGCAAAAAACCATGGGCCCCCTGGATCTCAATGACGTCGAAACCAGCTTCCTTCGCGCGGCGTGCTCCTTCGCGGAAGCCTTCCACAACTCTCCGAATATCCTCAGCATCAGCGGCTTTTGGCGTTTTTTGGCCGGGAAATGGAATCGCCGACGGAGCGATGATCGTTTCCTCAAGATCTGCTTTTCGTCCGGCGTGGGCAAGTTGAATCCCGATTTTAGCACCGTTTTGATGCACAAGGTCAACTAGCTCCTTCAAACCGGAGACATGCTCATCGCTCCAGATGCCCAGATCCCGATATGTTATCCGTCCTTCAGGTAGGACGGCCGTAGCTTCCACAATGATCAATCCAACGCCTCCAACGGCGCGGGATGTGTAGTGAACTCGGTGCCAATCCTCGACTTTTCCGTCTTGATTGTGGGAAGAATATTGGCACATAGGGGTCATGACGATCCGGTTTTTAAGCGTAACCTGTTTGATCGTATAAGGGGAAAACAGGGTGGCACTCATCTAGATCACTCCTTCTCTTTCTTTTAGTAAGTTAATGATAAAAAATAAGTCAATAACAATAATAGTCAATCAGACGATAACTTGCAAGTACGCCTTAAAAATGAACTCATCCCGATGTTGAAGTGAGATCCTCTCCACTCTATTTGGTGTAACCGGAGCGATGATTCCTGCCCGAATGGAAAAAGACCCGTCTTCGCCAATCGCGAAAACGGGCCTGCAGCACGGGTCGTATTAAGCTCTTTGGTATTGAACCGGACGATCTAGCGTTATATTTAAGGCTTTAGCCGCCTCGTACGCCCAATAAGGGTTGCGCAGCAATTCACGGCCTAACAGCACCAGATCTGCCCGGCCGTTACCGAGAATTTCCTCCGCATGGGAGGGCTCCGTGATCAAGCCAACCGCACCCGTGGCCACCTCAGCTTGACGGCGGATTTGTTCCGCCAGGTTCACTTGATAGCCCGGAAACGCTTGAATTTGTGCCGGGACCAATCCGCCAGAGCTGCAATCAATCAAATCCACGCCCTGCGCTTTCATTCGGCGGGCATAATCGATATATTGTTCCAGCGAATTACCTTGCGGATCGTATTCATTCGCCGAGACCCGAACAAACAGCGGACCGGACCAAACCGAATTGACCGCCTCGATCACTTCGCCCAGCAACCGGTAACGGTTATCGGCGTTTCCGCCGTACTCATCTTCCCGATGGTTGGTCACCGGCGAAAGGAATTCATTCAGCAAATACCCATGGGCTGCATGGATCTCAATCACGTCAAAACCGGCTTCCTTCGCGCGACGTGCCCCATCTCGGAAGCCTTCTACAATCCTGCGAATATCCCCGGATTCAGCAGCTTTTGGCGTTTTTTTGTCTGGAAACGGAATCGCCGACGGAGCAATGATCGTTTCCTCAAGCTCCGCTTTCCGCCCAGCATGGGCGAGCTGAATCCCGATTTTCGCACCATTGCGGTGCACTAGATCAACCAGCTCCTTTAACCCGGATACATGTTCATCGCTCCAGATGCCAAGATCTCGATACGAAATCCGTCCTTCCGGCAGAACGGCTGTCGCTTCAATAATGATCAAGCCAACGCCGCCGACGGCACGGGATGCGTAGTGAACTCGGTGCCAATCCTGGATTTTTCCGTCCTGATCGTGGGCAGAATATTGGCACATGGGAGCCATGACGATCCGGTTTTTGAACGTAACCTGTTTGATCGTATATGGGCTAAATAGTTGGGCGTTCATCTCGACCACTCCTCCTTTTGGATTGGGGGTTAATAGAATAAACCTATGTCATTTCCATGTTAGACAATCGGATTATAACTTACAAGTACGTACTAAATTGTTCTATAGTATAGTTTTTGATACTGTTATCCGATCCATACTTCTTGACCCTGAAGCAGGAATCGGTTAAGATAGCTAACGAATTGTTCCCTAGGGTTCCGCGGCGGATCTGCCGACCGGACTGGTCCAAGAGGGAACGCGCGGCGCTTCATAGGCCGTGGACACGGAGGGACAAAAGCCCGGGAGATATCGCAAGGTGATATCTTTCGGGTTTTATTTTTTGTATAAAGGAGAGGGGCATACGCATGAAACGCGATTGGGGCTTGGTCGGCGTTGCTGGCTTATTTGAGATCGGTTGGGTCATCGGCCTGAAGCATGCCGGGGATGCGCTCAGCTGGGTAGGGACGGCAATCTGTATCGGGATGAGCATGTATTTGTTGATCTTATCCGGACGACGGCTTCCGATTGGCACGGTCTATGCCGTATTTACGGGGATCGGTACGGCAGGGACGGTGATTGCGGAGATGGCGTTGTTTGGGGAACCGTTTCGTTGGGCCAAGCTGCTGCTCATTTTGCTGTTAATGGTTGGTGTCATCGGCTTGAAGCTGGTGACCGATGGGGAGAAGCAGACGGAAGGAGGAGCGTAAGCGATGGATTGGATTCTGCTGGTGCTCGCTGGATTTGGCGAGGTGCTGGGCGTGATTGGGATCAACAAAATCAACACCCGTAAGAGCCTAGGGGCGTATGTCTGGATGGCCGGCGGTTTTTTGCTTAGCTTCCTGTTTCTGACCTTGGCGATGCGAACCATTTCCATGGGGACGGCCTATGCGGTATGGACAGGTATCGGTACGGCGGGAAGTGCTATCGCGGGGATGCTGCTTTATGGTGAATCTCGCGAGTGGCGGCGATTGCTGTTTATTGCCTTTATTTTAGGGGCTGCAATGGGGTTAAAGCTCATCAGTGAGTAGGTGGAACTAGCTTCAGGATCGGTTGGATTGATGTCGATTGGGATATATTAAGGAAGGTTCCATTGACATCAATCCAGGCAGAAACGGAGTGAAACTGAACGAATGGGCGATTTTTGGCACGCCGTCAAAAAGAGACGAAGCATTTATGCCATCGGGAAGGACATTCCCATTACTGAAGAGCGGGTAAAGGAGATTGTAAGCAACGCGGTGCTCTACACGCCATCTTCATTTAACTCGCAAAGTGCTAGAGTGGTTGTATTGTTTAATGCGCAGCACGAGAAGCTCTGGGACATTACCAAGGCAACATTGCGCAAAATAGTTCCGGCGGACAACTTTGGCCCAACGGAAGAGAAGATGGCTTCCTTCCGGAGCGGCCGCGGTACCGTATTGTTCTTTGAGGACCAGACGGTGATTGAAGGGCTGCAAAAGCAATTTGCCTTATACGCTGAGAACTTCCCGGTGTGGTCAGAGCAATCCAACGGCATGCTGCAATATGTTGTTTGGACAGCCTTGTCGGATGAAGGCGTCGGCGCGTCGCTCCAGCATTACAATCCTTTAATCGATGAGGAAGTGCGGAAGGAATGGGGCGTACCGGAAAGCTGGAGGCTGATTGCACAAATGCCGTTTGGCAAGATCGAGGCTCCGGCAGGCGACAAAGAGTTTGCGCCGATTGACAACCGAATGAAGGTGTTCAATTAATCCAAAAAAGCGTTTGGCTCAAAGGCCAGACGCTTTTTTCTTAGGCAATTCATCCCGCTGAGGAAGCAGAGGTCAACCAGATGTCTTTAAAGTCCATCCAGCCAAGATTGTTGATCGCAACACCGCGAATGGAAGGGTGGACATACGTGTTCAACATGCTGTGCACTAGAAAAGTGACCTGCGCTTCATCTTGCAGGCGATATTCGATTTGCTGCAGCAACACCCGCCGTTTCTCAGGACTTCTGGACGCAAACACTTCATCCACCATGCTGAACACCCAACGGCTTAATTCCGGCGGCATATGCAAACGGATGTAGCTGTCTTCCTGCAAGAAGCTTTCCAACTCGCACACTTCATCCTCAGCGAAGACGAGGCATAAGAGGACGGCATCGGCTTCAAGGGCAGCCGTTCTTGCCATATCGCCTTTTTCATATTTCACAATCTCAACCGGAATTCCGATCGTTTCGCATTGGGCTTGAATCCATTCAGCTTCTTCTCGATCGAGATGATGGGCTGCCAGGCGGATCGGCACACCATTATAACCGTGCGCCTCCAGCAGCTGTCTTGCGGCGGCCGGATCGTGCCGATGAACCCCCAGGATGGTGTCTTCGGTGGGTTGGAAGCTACGTGCCGGATAACCGGATTTGCCCGTAGCTTGGATCAGCCCGGGGCGGTCAATCGCCAGGTTAATCGCCTGCCGAAACGCCAGCGATTGTTGCGGCCCCAGTCGGTTGCGATTCCAAGAAATTAGGCTGCAGCCCCGTCTTAAGGTCTGGATTCGATTCCAATCGTCCCCGGCTTTGGTGGGAACCCGTGAATCGTTGACGATTAGCTGCTCCCATCTCAACTTGGAGGAATTCGGAATATCGTCGGGCAGAAAGACCAGGGTGACGCCGTCCAAATAAGGCCGCCCGAGAAAATATCCCGCATGGACCTCAAGCTCCATCCGGTTCAAGCTCCAATGCGTGAGTCGGAACGGGCCGGTACCGCTTGGAAACTGCCAAAACGCCGTCTCGTCCTTACCGAGTAAATCGGCAGGTAGTATCGAAGCGCACGAGGAGCAAAACAGGCGAGGGAGCAGCCAGTTCGGTTGGTGCAGCCGAAACAGAACCGTTCGCGTATCCAAGGCTTCGATCTGATCAATGCTGGATACCAGCCAGCGGTTGGTTGAGACTTCCCTCAGCCGAGAAAAGGTGAAAACGACGTCCTCGGCGGTGAGCTCTTTTCCATGATGAAAACGCACGCCTTTGCGCAAATGGAACGTCCATACCGTCCCAGTCTCATCATGATCCCAGTGATGGGCGATCATGCCGGTCACTTGACCGATCGTCTGGTCGTATTGCACCAGCCGATCGAAGATTTGCCGAACGAGGTGGGAATCCAAGTCGTAAATCAGCTTGGCCGGATCCAGCGTAAACGGAGCTTTATATACCGGCAGTCGAAAGATGTCACGGCAGCTTTGGCCTGCGGCGAGCTGTCGTTCCGCGCCGAACTGGTCATTTAGCCACTGAATAAACCGCTCTCGCGCATGGATATCGCCTTCGTGCTGATGAAGGAATTCGAAGGCCAAGCGGTATTCCCCTTTTTCCGCCAGCCTTTGGGCCAGATCGATCAAGAAATTTTCCCGATTCACCCGAAACACGAGACGGGAGCGGTGCCCGCGACCTCGACCCGGCGACCAGTCGATTAGACCTTCCTCCTGCAGCTTACGAATGACCAGCTTAGCGTTCCGCTCCGTACAGTGAAACAACTTCGTTAAATCCTCCAGCGCGACCTCAACTTCGCGAGGCTCTGCCGAATCGCCGATTCCCTCCGCATAATGATTCAGCAACGCTAAATAACGTTCTGCGGTTAACACGACCATACACACCTCCATACCCCCCCGTCCTCCTTGCAAACGGCAAAAGGGGAAATGACTTTGAAATAGTATACTCTTTTTCTTCCTGCTTTTGAAGAAGATAATGGAAATAACAAAAGGGTCGGTCATGGCCACCCTGGAAGCAAGGAGGTTATCCCATGAATTATCAAGATTTTTATGTAAGAGAGCGGGAGATTAAAGAGTTCCATCAGTCGTTGAGAAGACCGGGCACCCCTAACGGCTTGGAGGGGATGACCCTGCCCAAGCGACCGGTCAAGAAGCGGAAACAAGCGAGCGGCATGGGGAAGGTGCTGCGGTCGATCTTGAATATGTTTTATTGATCACAACCTGACAAGGAAAATGCCTGCATCATGAGATGCAGGCATTTGGTTTATCAAGAGGTCCGTTCAGCGAGAACTTCTTTGAATTGCTCGGTTAGCAGTGGAACGATTTCGAATAGATCGCCGACGATGCCATAGTCAGCTACCTTGAAAATCGGTGCTTCCGGGTCTTTGTTAATGGCAATGATCACTCGCGACTGGCTCATGCCAGCCAGATGCTGAATTGCACCGCTGATCCCGCAGGCGATGTAAATCTCTGGTGTGACGACCTTCCCCGTTTGGCCGATTTGCAGCGCATAGTCGCAGTAGCCGGCATCACATGCGCCGCGTGAAGCACCGACAGCGCCGCCGAGGGTGTCTGCGAGTTCCTCCAGCACTTTAAAGCCGTCGGCGCTTTTCACGCCGCGTCCTCCGGATACGACGATCTTCGCTTCGGTGAGATCGACCTTGCCGGATACCTTGCGCACCACATCCTTGAGGATCGTGTGCAGCGTTGCAGGCGCAGTAAACTCCAGCGGTACGAGCGTCCCTGGGGCAGCGGCAGGGGCTGCAGGGGAGAAGTTGTTGGGCCGAATGGTCACGATACCCGTGCCGTCTGTCAGTTCTTTTTGCTCGAAGGCTTTCCCGGCATAAAGGGGACGCGTGAACACGGCCCTATCGCCGTCCTTGGTGAGAGAGGTCACATCAGAAATTTGCCCGCAATTTAGCTGGGCTGCCAATTGAGGTGCGAGATCGCGGCCGATGGCGGTATGACCAAGCAGGATCAGTCTCGGTTCTTCCGGCAGTACAGCTAGGGCTTGCAGCACTGCTTCAAAGGCCAACTCCGGCTGATAGGCATGGAGTTCGGCATGATCCAGGATGAGCACTTGGCCCTCCACATGGCGGCTCAGCTCGGCAGCAGCATCATCCAGCTGATGACCCAGCAGTACCGCTGTAAGACGGTCGCTTTCGCCACGCAGCGTGTTTGCAACGTGAAGCGCTTCCAAAGAGACTTGACGAAGTTTACCATCCTTCGTTTCGACGATCACCACGTACGTTTTGCTCATGTTTAACGCCTCCTTCGGGTTAAATGACTTTTGCTTCAGAGCGCAGTAGTCGCACGAGTTCCGCTGCCTGTTCGGCAGGCGAACCGGCAAGCAGTTTGCCAGCTTGGCGGGCCGGCGGCAGGGTGAGGCCAAGCCGTTGGGTTTTAGGGGTGATGTCGGTTTCGTTGAGTCTAAGATCAGAAAGGGTCAGTTCACGGAACGGTTTCTTCTTCGCTTTCATAATTCCGGGGAGCGATGGATAGCGTGGTTCGTTTAAGCCTTGCTGGGCCGTGAGTACTGCGGGTAATGCAACTTCCAGCGTTTCTGCGTCACCTTCCGCATCCCGTACGACAGTTGCCCGATCTCCGCTTACGGTCAACTCCGTAATCGATGAGACGTGGGGGAGTGAGAGCAGCTTGGCAAGCCGCACAGCGACTTGACCGGCGCCGTTATCGACGGAGAAGTTGCCGCCCAAAATGAGGTCATAGCTTAGCGTTTGCAAATAGGCGGCGAGCAGGCGGGAGATGCCATATTCATCCGTATCGATCGTCTCTGTGACGATCCGTACCGCTTCATCCGCGCCCATCGCCAGCGCGGTGCGCAGTGCTTCGGCCGCTCTTTCCGGGCCTGCCGACACGACTGTCACCGTACCGCCGTGGGCTTCTTTCAGACGCAGCGCTTCCTCAACCGCATATTCGTCGTAAGGGTTAATGACGAACTTAACGCCGTCCTCAACAATCTTTCCGTCGGTGAGGACGATTTTTTCCTCCGTATCGAAGGTTTGTTTCAGGATGACAACGACATGCATGCGGGCCAACTCCTTTCAAATTCAAGAATGTTTCCCCTCAAGTACATGCTAACGCTTGCCAGCGCACTTATTGGGTTGTTATGAAGTGAGTTTCAATTCTAACGCTGACCCGTAACGTTATTGGCATGATTTTGGGGGATTTGCCTCAAAAACGAGCAAATCAGCTTCGTGTCAAGCGTTATATGTTGCAGATGTTAATTTTGCTGCGAATAAGGTTGATCACAAGCGTTAGAGCAGATTGGATAGGTGGGGTATTGCTCAAAAATAACGGCTCACTTCTTAAGTGCACGCAGGAAAAAGTCCACCGTGTTCTCCACCTGAGCGGATAGGGAGTACTTCATGCCAGAGATCAGCCAAGAGGTTACGACTTCGTCCAAGGCTCCAAAGATCAGCTGACGGGATAGCTTGGTGTCCAGGTTGTCGCGGAACGAACCTTCCTCGATCCCTCTCTTCAAGATATGCTCGATCAGCGTGATATAGGGCTTCACCGCCAGACCGATCGCTTTGCGCAGTTCGAGGGAGCTTTGTCGCAGCTCGATTTGGGTCACGTACGCAAAATTTACGTTCTGCTCCAGATGAGTGAAGTGAATTTCACACACCTTACGCAACGCTTCTTCGGCTGTGCTCGTCTCGGCGATGTTCTGATGGAACAGCTCAACCAGCTTGCCCAGTCGATCCTGGAAGAGGGAGATCAGGATATCTTCTTTATTTTTGAAATATAGATAAATTGTGCCGTCCGCGACTCCAGCTTCTTTGGCGATTTTAGAGACTTGGGAGCCGTGGAACCCGTTCTCTGCAATGACTTTTTCCGCTGCATCCAAGATCATTTCAAATTTTTCCTGTTTCCTACTTGTCATCGAGCCACCTCAATGCTAAAATTTAAAACAACTGAATGAACCGTCATTCATTTTCTTAATCTTAGGGGAAAAACTTACCGGTTGTCAAGGGACGTTCCTTAAGATTTTTCATTTCACTCCATGTTGTAACCGTTTACCCCTGTTCACTTGTACGAGAGCCATCTTCCATCGTGTCAGGAACACATCGCAATACTGAAGCACACGAACCTCAGCATTTCAATAATCTCTCTTCATGTACGTAGCAACTTTTCCCGCACACATTGACGCACTTGAACCACCAGCGATCTCTTTTTCTCATAAGAAAATATTCGAAGGAGGGACGCCTTCTCATGGTTACGTTCTGGCTTACGCTAAACGCTCTGCTGTTTGCCGCCGTTACGGGATACGCCATTTATGTGTTCTATCAGGCCGTGTTCCGTCGTTACCTTTACCTGCGGCTAGGCCGACCCACCAACTTCCGTGCTAGGCGAGGGGGAGACCAGGGGGAATTCTGGTCACAGGTATTTGGGCAAAAGAAGCTGCTCAAGGATCGAAAAAGCGGTTTGATGCACATCGTTGTGTTTTACGGATTTATCGTGTTGCAATTTGGAGCGATTGATCTGATCGTCAAAGGGTTATCGCGCGGCGGGCATCTGCCACTACCGGCTTACGAGCTGTTCGGCTGGTTCCAGGAGTTTACCGCACTGGCTATCCTCATTGCGATGGGGTACGCCGCCTATCGCCGTTATATTGAAAAGCTGCCGCGACTCAAAAAGGGTTGGAAACCCGGAATCGTTGTAATTTTCATCTATGCGTTGATGGTATCCGTTCTGCTGTCATTAGGGTTCGAACGTGTATGGATGGGGCTGGAGTTTTCATGGTACGCCCCGGTCTCGTCAGCCATTGCTGCAGTATTCACTTGGTTGCCTGAAGCTGTTGCAGAAGCTGTATTTTACGTATTCTGGTGGCTGCACTTATTGATCTTGCTTTCTTTTCTCGTATACATCCCTCAATCGAAGCACTTCCATCTCATCACTGCACCTATTAACATCTGGCTGCGCCGCCGGGAACCGCATGGCAAGCTGCAGAGCCTGGATCTTGAAGACGAAGAAGCCGAAAGCTTCGGAGTGGGCTGCATCGAGGATTTCACGCAAAAGCAAATGCTCGACTTCTACGCCTGCGTGGAATGCGGGCGCTGTACCAGCGTCTGCCCGGCGGCGAGCACCGGTAAAACGTTGTCGCCGATGCATCTGATCACGAAGCTGCGCGATCATCTCACCGAGAAGGGCGCCGCCGTTACGGGCAAATCGCCGTGGGTACCGGCGAATGTATTTGGCTCGGACGGCGTCCATGCGGTGGCGGCAGGCGTGGCATCTGCCGCACCGGACTGGGGGCGCGCCTCGGGCATCACCGACATTCGCCCGACGCTGGACTGGCAGAAGGCGGCTTGGCAGCCAGCCGCTCAAGGTAAAGCAGTCACCGAGCTTGAGCTGATTGGGGATGTCATGACCGAAGATGAAATTTGGGCCTGCACGACCTGCCGGAACTGCGAGGATCAATGCCCAGTGGGGAATGAGCATGTTGACAAAATCGTGGACCTGCGCCGTCACCTGGTCCTCATGCAAGGCAGCGTACCTGCAGAAGGCCAACGGGCGATGCAAAACATCGAGCGCCAAGGCAATCCTTGGGGCATCAGCCGCAGCGACCGCGCAGCCTGGACGGGCGAGCTGGAGGGCATCCCTGTGCCAACAGTGAAGGATAATCCGTCATTTGAGTATCTGTATTTCGTCGGCTCGATGGGTTCTTATGATCTGCGCAGCCGTAAAGTGACGCGGGCGTTTGTCCGGCTGCTCCACGAAGCGGGCGTTAACTTCGCCATTCTTGGCAACGAGGAACGCAACTCCGGAGATACGCCGCGCCGAATGG
Organism: Paenibacillus sp. J14; assembly: GCF_000518465.1. Taxonomy (NCBI): domain Bacteria; kingdom Bacillati; phylum Bacillota; class Bacilli; order Caryophanales; family Paenibacillaceae; genus Paenibacillus; species Paenibacillus sp. J14. Next base: position 12,770 of record NZ_JADQ01000023.1, read on the forward strand.
GCAATGAGTTCTTGTTCCAACAACTGTGCCATGAAAACATTGCAACGTTCCAACGGTACGGCGTACGTAAAATCGTTACGGCTTGCCCGCATACCTTTAATACATTGAAAAACGAATATCCCGAATTTGGCTTGGAGGGAGTGGAAGTGCTGCACCATACACAGTTGCTGGAGCAGTTGATCCGCGAAGGACGATTAAAGCCGACTCACCAGGTCAACGAACGAGTGACTTATCACGATTCCTGTTATCTTGGGCGGTATAACGGGGTTTATGATGCGCCGCGTGAGGTGCTGCGGGCCGTGCCCGGGGTGGAGCTGGTGGAGATGAACCGGTCCCGAGAGAACGGGATGTGCTGCGGAGCAGGCGGCGGGCTGATGTGGATGGAGGAAACCGACGGCAAACGAATTAACTTGGCCCGCACGGAGCAGGCATTGGAGGTGGGTCCGAGCATGATCAGCAGCGCTTGTCCGTATTGCCTGACGATGCTGGAAGACGGCACCAAGCTTAAGGAAGTGGAAAGCCAGGTGAAGGCGCGGGACATTGCTGAGATTTTAGCGTTATCTGTGTTTGGTGAACAGGCGGCGGATCCGGTCCCCGCATGATCTCAATGAATTTTGAAGGACCTAGGAGGTAGATCAAATGAACAAACCGATCCGAAAAGCAGCCGTTATCGGCTCCGGTATCATGGGCTCCGGCATCGCTGCCCAACTGGCGAATGCGGGCATCTCCTGCCTGTTGCTTGACATTGTTCCGCAGCGATTGAGCGACGAGGAGATGGCCGCAGGGTTGACGCTTGACCATCCGTCCGTACGCAATCGCTTAGCAATGTCGGCGATCGCCGGCCTCTCCAAGACAAAACCCGCACCGTTATATGACAACGCTTTCGCGGAGCGAATCACGCCGGGCAATTTGGAGGATCATCTGCACCAGATTGCGGATGTGGATTGGGTGATCGAGGTCGTAGTCGAAAACCTCGCCATTAAGCAGCAACTGCTCGCTCAGGTCGAGCGCCATTGGAAGCCGGGGATCATCGTCAGCTCCAATACGTCGGGGATCTCGATCAACGCGATGGTTGAAGGACGGTCCGAGGAATTCCGCAAGTCTTTTCTTGGAACCCATTTCTTTAATCCGCCGCGTTATATGAAGCTGCTGGAGATCATTCCGGGTCAGACGACCGATCCGGAGTTGGTTCAAAGCTTAAGCCGTTTCTGCGAGCAGAAGCTGGGCAAAACGGTCGTGCTGGCCAAAGATACACCGAACTTTATCGCTAACCGCATCGGCACATATGGCCTGCTCGTGACGCTGCGCGAGATGGCCGAGAAGGGGTACACCGTTGAAGAGGTGGACGCCGTGACGGGACCTGCCATGGGCCGTCCGAAAAGCGCCACCTTCCGCACCTTGGATCTGGTCGGCTTGGACACCTTCCTGCATGTGGCCGACAACGTGTATGCGAACGTCTCGGACGAAGCGGAGAAACAGGTGTTTGCTGCTCCAGCTTCCCTGAAGGATATGGTATCGCGGGGCTGGCTCGGTGAGAAGAGCGGGCAAGGCTTTTACCGCAAAATCAAAGGGGGGAAGGGCAGCGAAATTCTGTCCTTGAACTTGCAGACGATGGAGTACGCACCGCAGCGCAAGGTGAACTCCGCTTCATTGGAGGCTGCCAAGCTGGCGAAAGGGGCAGCTGCCAAAACGAAGGCGCTGCTTGGGACGCAAGACCGCTACTCGCAGCTCGCCTGGGATGTGCTGAAACAAGTGCTGATCTATTCCGCCGCCAAACTGGGGGAAATAGCGGATAACATCCGTGATATCGACGAAGCGATGAAATGGGGCTTTAACTGGGAGTTGGGCCCGTTTGAAACATGGGATGCCATCGGCTTAGTGCGTACCGTTGAGAAGATGGAGGCGGAAGGGCTGACGGTACCGGCCTGGGTGAAGGACTGGATCGCACAGGGCAACACTTCGTTCTACAAAAAAGAAGGGGGCTCCCTCTTCCAAGCCGCCGCCCGAGGTTACGCACCGGTCAAGCTGCCGCCGGAACAGATCTCGCTTCGCGACTTGAAGGCGCAGAATCGAGTGGTGCGCAGCAACAGCGGCGCCAGCCTGATCGATCTTGGCGACGGCGTGGCATGCTTGGAGTTCCATTCGCCGAACAACGCGATTGGGGCAGATATTTTACAGATGATCTCGCAGAGCATGGATGAGGTGCGGGCTAACTTTGAAGGGCTGGTCATTGCAAACCAGGGACGTAACTTCTGCGTTGGCGCCAACCTGATGCTGCTGCTGATGGAAGCGCAGGACGAGGAATGGGACGAAATCGATGACATTATTCGTCTATTCCAGAACACGATGTACCGGCTGAAACGGTTTGAAAAGCCGGTGATAGCGGCGCCGCACCGCATGACACTGGGCGGCGGCGTGGAGGCATGTATGCCGGCAGATCAGGTTATCGCCGCTGCTGAAACGTATTACGGGCTCGTTGAAGTGGGCGTCGGCCTGATTCCGGCGGGCGGCGGCTGTAAGGAGCTGGCGCTACGGGCCAGCCAACAGGCGATGTTGGCAGAGGCTGATTTACAGCCCTACATCAACCATTACTTCCAAACGGTGGGGACTGCCACAGTGTCCAGCAGCGGTCATGACGCCAAACGGCTTGGGCTCATGAAATCTACCGACCGGGTGGTGCTAAATCCCGACCATTTGATTTACGAAGCGAAGCAGGCCGTATTAAAGCTGGCGGGAAGCGGATATGAGCCCATTCCCGAGACGAAGTTCCGCGTTGTCGGCTCCGAAGGCAAAGCGGTACTGCAGCTAGGCGCGCTTGGCATGTACGAGGGCGGTTATATCAGCGATCACGATCTGCTGATCGCCAACAAACTCGCCCATGTGCTTGCTGGAGGCGACGTGCCCGCCGGAACGCTGGTAACCGAGCAATATATGCTTGACCTAGAGCGCGAGGCATTCCTGAGCTTATGCGGTGAACCAAAGACGCAGCAGCGCATGCAGCACATGCTGAGCAAAGGCAAACCGCTGCGGAACTAAACGAGGGGGAGGATGAAATTAGATGAAGGAAGCTGTGATTGTATCCATGGCCCGGACGGCGGTGGGCAGAGCCAAGAAAGGCAGCCTGGTCCAAACCCGCGCCGATGACTTAGGTAAAATCGTGCTGGAAGCCGCCATTGAGCGCGCACCTGGTCTGAACAAAGAAGATGTCGAGGACATCATCATCGGCTGTGCCATGCCGGAGGGGGAGCAGGGACTTAATTTTGCGCGGATCATGGCGCTCTACGCCGGGTTCCCGGTCACGGTGCCTGCCATCACCATCAATCGCTTTTGCTCTTCGGGTTTGCAGGCGATAGCCTTTGCTGCGGAGCGGATTATGCTAGGTCAGGCTGACGTGCTGATCGCCGGCGGCGTGGAAAGCATGAGCCATGTGCCTATGACCGGGTTCAAGGTGTCGCCCAACCCGCGGATCGTTGCGGAAATGCCGGAGGTCTACATCGCGATGGGGCATACGGCGGAACGCGTCGCCGAACGCTTTGGCATCTCCCGGGAAGATCAAGATCGGTTCGCTTATGTATCCCATCAGAAAGCTGCTCAAGCGATCGCCGAAGGCAAGTTCAAGGAGGAGATCGTCCCGTTTGAGGCAGAGCTGCGCAGCTTGGATGAGCGTGGGAAGGTCAAAGTGAAGCGTTTTGTCTTCGACACCGACGAAAGCGTCCGCAGCGACACGACCCTTGAAGCTTTAGCGAAGCTGAAACCCAGCTTCAAGCAAGGTGGAACCGTGACGGCAGGGAACTCCTCGCCGATGAACGACGGGGCAGCCGCAGTCGTCGTCATGAGCCGGGAGAAGGCAGATGCGTTAGGGCTTCAACCGTTGGCAACGTTCCGTTCGTTTGCGGTAGCGGGCGTGGAGCCGGAATTGATGGGCGTAGGACCCGTCAAGGCGATTCCGAAGGCGCTGGCAGCTGCAGGGATCACGCTGGACGATGTGGATCTGTTTGAAATCAACGAAGCGTTCGCCTCGCAATGCGTCCACGTGATACGCGAGCTGGGTCTGGATGAGAACAAAGTGAACGTCAATGGCGGCGCCATTGCTCTCGGACATCCGCTCGGCTGCACCGGGACGAAGTTGTCGATATCCCTGATTCATGAACTGCGCCGTCGTGGCGGCAGATATGGGGTCGTGTCGATGTGTATTGGCGGCGGTATGGGCGCGGCCGGCGTTTTTGAAGTTCACCCTTGAATCTATTTGAATGAAGGAGAGGATCGCATGAGTAACGAAACGAAGGAAAAAATCGTAGGCGGCAGCTTTGTCATTACCGATGTCGATTACCGTCAGGTGGTGACCCCGGAGGATTTCAGCGAGGAGCATCGCATGATCGGCGAGACGACGGAGGAATTCGTTCGCACGGAAATTCTTCCGCGGGACGAAGAGATTGAGCATTTGAATTATGAGCTGACCGCCAACCTGCTGCGGAAAGCGGGAGAAGTCGGTCTGCTCGGCGCAGACGTGCCGGAGGCATACGGCGGCATGGGGCTAGACAAAGTCAGCACCACGTTAATCAGCGAAAAACTGACGAAAGCCTCCTCATTTGCCCTCTCCGCCGGAGCCCATGTCGGCATCGGGACACTGCCTATCGTGTTCTTCGGAACCGATGCCCAGAAGCGCAAATACTTGCCGAAGCTGGCGACAGGGGAGCTGCTTGCGGCGTATTGCTTAACTGAACCCTCCTCGGGCTCCGATGCGCTGGGGGCTAAGACAACTGCGGTGCTGTCGGAGGACGGGACGCATTATGTGCTCAACGGAACCAAACAGTTTATTACAAACGCGGGTTTTGCGGATATTTTCATTGTATACGCCAAGGTGAACGGCACTGACTTCAGTACGTTTATCGTTGAACGGAGCATGGAAGGGGTAAGTATCGGTCCGGAGGAGAAGAAGATGGGTATTAAAGGCTCCTCCACGTGCCCGTTGATCCTGGAAAACGTGAAAGTGCCGGTCGAAAACCTGCTGTGGGAAGTAGGCAAAGGCCACTTGATCGCCTTCAACATTCTGAATATCGGACGCTTCAAATTGGCGGCAGGATGTCTCGGTTCCTCCAAGGATGCGATTGAATATGCGGCGAAATATGCTAATGAACGTACCCAATTCGGGCAAAAGATATCGTCCTTCCCGCTCATCGGCAAAAAGCTGGCGGAGATGAATACGCGGACGTTCGTGCTGGAAAGCATGGTCTATCGCACAGCGGGCTTGTTTGACGTCGGATTAGCAGATGTCGATTACAGCAGTGCAGATGTGGGCTACCAATCGGCGAAGCAAATCGCGGAATATCAACTGGAATGCTCCATCAACAAGGTGTTTGGCTCGGAGGTGCTCGATTTCGTCGCGGACGAAGGCGTGCAAATTCATGGCGGCTACGGGTTTACCCAGGAATATCGAATCGAGCGGATCTACCGCGATTCGCGGATCAACCGGATATTTGAAGGCACTAATGAAATCAACCGCCTCCTGATTCCCGGCGCGCTGGTCAAACGCGCAATGAAGGGGGAACTTCCTCTGCTCCAGGCGGCGCAAAAGCTGCAGGCAGAACTGATGGAGCCGATCCCCAGCCGCACTTTTGAAAGCACGTTGGAAGAGGAAGCTTATCTGCTGACCATGGCCAAAAAGATCTTCCTGATGGCGGGCGCCCAAGCGGTGCAAAAATATCAGCTCAAACTGGAGCGGGAGCAGGAAGTGCTCAGCCATTTAGCGGATATGATGATCGCCATCTATGCGATGGAAAGCGCGCTGCTTCGTACGAAGAAGCGCATTGCACAAGCGGGTGAAGACAAGGCCGCGCTGTATATCGCCATGACAACGGTGTTTATGCAAGAAGAATTTGGCAAGATCGAAGCCTTGGCGAAGGAAACGTTAAGTTATATGGAGACAGGGGATATGCTGCGCACACAACTCTCCATCCTGAAAAAATTGACAAAGCGCTCGGCTGTGAATACGCTGTCATTAAAACGGCAAATTGCCGCCGAAGTGATTCGGGCGGAGAAATACGTACTGTAAAATTGCGAGGTTGGGAGGCAAGGCGTATGTCGAGTAAACCTTGGCTGAAGTTCTACCCTGCTGAAGTACCACCGACCTATGATTATCCGAAGCAAAATCTCGCCCACTTTTTAGAAGTTACGGCTGCTCGTTACCCCGAAGTTACGGCTCTGGAGTTTATGGGAAAAAAGATGAATTACCGCACTCTGCTGCAACAGTCGTACCAATTTGCGAATGCCCTGCGAAAGCTGGGCATTCGCAAGGGGGACCGAGTAGCCATCATGCTGCCGAATTGCCCGCAGACGGTGATCGCCTATTACGGAACACTGCTCATGGGCGGGATCGCCGTCATGACGAATCCGCTTTATATGCCTAGGGAGCTGGAGCATCAGCTCACGGATGCAGGCGCACGCGTGATCGTGACGTTAGATCCGCTCGTGGAGCGGGTAAGAACAGCGACCAAGTTACATCCCATGGAATATATCATTGCAACCTCGATTAAGGACTATTTACCTTTCCCCAAAAATTTACTGTATCCGATCAAAGCCAAAAAAGACGGCATGCTGGTTCATTTAAACTACAATGATCGCTTAATCGCTTTTCCAACCTTTCTTGCCAGCGGCAGCCCCGAACCCTGCCATGTGGAAGTGGATCCCGAGCAGGATTTAGCGTTATTGCAATACACCGGCGGGACCACGGGCTTTGCCAAAGGGGTCATGCTGACGCACATGAATCTGGTGGCCAATACGATTCAAAACCAGCTTTGGTTCTACCGGGCTAGGCCGGCAAAGGAGAAGTATTTGGCGGCTCTCCCCTTTTTTCATGTGTTTGGTATGACGGTGCTGTTAAATCAATCTGTTTCTTTAGGTGGAACTCTGCTGCTGATGCCTCGTTTTGAAATTAATCAGGTGCTGCAGACGATCCATCTCAAGAAACCATCGGTATTTCCTGGCGCACCCACGATGTATGTTGCAATCATTAATCATAAGGACGTTGGCGGGTATGATTTATCCTCGATTAATGTCTGCGTCAGCGGTGCGGCTCCGTTGCCGCTTGAGGTCCAAACCCGGTTTGAGGAAATCACCGGCGGCAAGCTGATCGAGGGCTATGGATTAACCGAAGCCTCCCCGGTCACGCATGCCAACAACATCTGGGGGATGCGGAAAACCGGATCAATCGGCATCCCATTTCCCGATACTGATGCGATGATCGTGCAGCCCGATACGCTCGAGGAGGTGCCGGTTGGTGAAGTCGGCGAGCTGGCCGTACGGGGCCCTCAAGTGATGCGGGGATACTGGAACCGCCCGGAAGAAACGTACAAGACGCTGCGTGACGGGTGGCTGCTCACCGGAGATTTGGGGCGGATGGATGAAGACGGATTCTTCTACATTTTAGATCGGCGCAAAGATTTGATCATTGCCGGAGGATATAACATTTATCCGCGGGAGGTCGAAGAGGTGTTGTTCGAGCATCCGGACGTGGAAGAGGCAATTGTGGCCGGTATCTTCGACCGATATCGCGGCGAGACGGTCAAAGCTTATATCGTTCTGAAAGAAGGGGCAGTACCGGACGAGGAGGGCATCAAACGCTGGTGCAAGGAGAAGCTCGCTGCTTATAAGGTGCCGAAGGTTTACGAATTTCGGGATAGTCTTCCGAAAACGTTGGCCGGTAAAGTGCTGCGCCGCAAGCTCGTGGAAGAAGAAGCGGAGCGTCAGAATCCGGCTCAAGCGAAAGAGAAGTAACCGTTGGTGTGCTTAAATCCAAGGCAGAATCCGGGCCTTTAGGCAGCGAACGGGATGAACGGAGGTTATCTGAAATGAAAACGGATTCAGAAGAGCTGCAGCAACGTTTAGCGTTGTGGAATCAAGCGGCGATTGGCTCGTTTGTGGATTATCTCGGCTGTGAAGTGGTTGAAGCGAATGAGCAGCGGGTTGTGATGCGCCTTCAGATTCAGCCGCATCATTTGAACTTGATCGGCATCGTCCACGGGGGGGTTCATGCGACGTTGATCGATTCGGCGATGGGACTGCTGGCGATGATTGCCAAACCGGAAGCCAGTGTGGTGACAACGAACTTAAACTTAAATTACGTCACCAAAGCCGTGAAGGGATCGATCACAGTGACTGCTGAACTGGTTCACATATCGCGTAAATCGGTGACCACGATGGCGTATGCACGGCTGGATCAAGGTGAAATCTGCGCATTTGGAACAGGAACGTTCCGCGTGACCTGACGTTTAGGTGGATACCTGCGCAGGAAGTCCTCCTAACGCATATGGTGAATAAACGCAAGGACATATGTGTTAGGAGGAGCCTATGAATATTTTGATGGTGGCGCCCGAGCAGATCCCGGTTCCCGGGAACGGCTCCGTGGAGATCAGCATGCTGGCCATCGCCAAGCAATTGGCCGTGAATCATCGCGTTACGCTGATCAGCAGAAAGGCCCGAAACTTGCCCAGTGTCAGCCGGATGGGGAACTTAACGATCGTCCGGGTGAGCAGCGGAAGCTCCAGTAAGTATATCGCCTCCGTTTTGCATTACTTGAAAGGGAGACGGTATGACCTGATTCAAGTCGATAATCGTCCGCATTATATGGCCAAAATCAAGGCGGCGTTTCCCCATACTCCCGTCACGTTGTTCCTGCATTCGCTGACGTTTGTGAAACCCACCACCAAAGTGAACGAAAGTCTGAGCCGAGCCGACCTGATTATTGCCAACAGCGATTCGCTGAAAGCGAATTTAGCCGCGCGCTTCCCACGGCATGCGGGGAAACTGCGCAAGGTGCATCTTGGTGTAGACACCGCTCGGTTTAGCCCGGCAAGCGGAGCAGGGCACTCTGGAACATTCCGCGTCTTGTTCGCGGGGCGGGTCATTCCACGCAAAGGGGTTCCGGTTCTGATCCGGGCGATCAGCCGTGTGCGCAAGGAATATGGGCCGGTTAGCTTAACCGTAGTTGGCGGCGGTAAACCCGGATATTTAAGAGAACTCAAGCGTTTAGCCAGGGCGAAGGGAGTGCCTGTCACATTTACCGGCAAAGTTCCGCATCGTTCCATTCACCGCAAGTTCCAGCAGGCCGATCTGTTTGCGTGTCCGTCACAGGAGCATGAAGCGTTTGGTCTGGTGAATGTGGAAGCGATGGCATCGGGTCTTCCCGTCGTCGCATCCAATATTGGCGGGATTGGGGAGATCGTCAAACACGGTTCGAATGGTTACCTCGTCGATGCCTACCGCAACTCTGAAGAGCATGCGAAGTGGATTCTGAAGCTTGCACGGGATCGGGAGCTGACCGTTCGAATGTCCAGACAAGCGCGGAAGGACGCTGTAGAGAAGTTCGGATGGAAGCAAACGGCCAAGAAGCTGATGGGAATCTATCGGCAGTTTGGTTCATAAACCTTATCCTACCAAAAACGGACGATAGGATGCCCTGTGGCATGGCCTTCGTCCGCTTTTTATTTATTTCCGCTTGTATTTGCCATAAGCACGAGCATATTTCATGATGGTGCGGAAGATACTCTTATCCTTCAGTTTCCGGAAGATGAACGGATCCGGCGAAGTGTTCACTTCAAGAATCCAAGGCCGCATCTTCTGGTCAAGCGCCACATCGACACCGATTTCGCGCAGCCCGGGGAAGCTCTTCTTTAAGTGATTGGCAATGTCCTCCCCAAAGCCCTCCAGTATATTGGTATAAGACTTGAGCCGCGATCCCTTCAAATATGGGGAAAGCAGCTTCTCTACCGGCATAAGCTTCCCATCATTATGATAGTTGGTGACAATCTTCTTCGGGTGGGCCAGTCTGCCAATTATGCCGGTTGTCTTCCAAACCTTCTGCGGGGTACGTTGCACCATGACACGCAGGTCGAAGCGCCGCTGATCATATTTGAGCAGCTCAATGCCTTGCTGAACGAGATAACGACCTTTCAGCTTATGTTTTCGAATCGAGTGATAGAGTTCATCCACTGAATGATGGGTCCACACCTTCTTGTCAAGCTGGTGTTGGTAGATCCCGTGTCTGGAGTAAGGTTTATATTCGACCCGCATGACGCCTTTTCCCCATGTGCCGTTCACTGGCTTAACGTAGACCATATGGTATCTCAGCAGCATACTATGCAAATTCTCTTTAGTAAATCGGCGGGTTTCAGGGAGATAGCTCCGCAGTGCCTTGCTTTGCATCAACGCTTCATTTTTTTTCAGCTTGCTTGTGATATGACGCGGGTGACGAGCAGTTTTCATGATCGCGGTTCCCCTTCGAGATGTTTTTTTATGGTAATGTATTCGTCCGCACTGGAAAAGGGAAAGATGATCACCTACCCGCCCTGAAAATAGACAGATGATTGACCTGAATTAGTTCGTTGGCATATAATTGTCAAGACAACTATTAAAGCAAGGTGTGACATATGGTGAGAAGGGACCACTCTCAGCACGAGCTGGCCATCGGATATATCATGGGGATGGCTTACCGCAAAATCACAGCATTACTGCAGCATCGATTGAAGGATTATGACATTACTACTGAGCAATGGTCCGTACTTCATAAGATCTATAATTCGGATGGCTTGATCCAGAAAGAGATTGCGGATCGAACCGGAAAGGACAAGCCAACGATTACTCGAATTATCGACTTGCTGGAAAGCAAAGGACTCGTTCGCAAGCAAGCGGGGGAGCGGGATCGAAGATCGTTTGTCGTATTTGCAACCGAGCGGGGAAGAGAACTGATCTGCGAAACGTTGCCGATTGAACGGGGCGTAAATGAAGAGGTGAAGCAGCTCATGGATGCGGAGGAATACGAGAAGCTCGTGGAGCTGCTCCAGCGCATCCATCTTCAGCTTGGTGAAGAATCGCAAAACAAAGGTTGACAACTAAGTAGATTAGAGGCGAAGAAATGAATTTACACAAGGAATCAGACCGATTATGGACGAGATCGTTTATATCATTAACGATCTCTGCTTTTTTGTTATTTTTGAATTTGCAAATGTTGTTGTCTTCACTTTCATCTTATGCCAAAAATGACCTTGCCGCCAGTGATTTAGAGGTCAGTCTCGTGACCAGCGTTTTTGCGGTATCCGCGATCTTGGCTCGTTTCCTCACAGCAGCGATGCTGCGGAAGTTTTCACCTAACGTTCTGCTGTTCACTGGCTTAATCATCGCAGCACTTATGACTGAATTCAATCATTGGGCGGGTTCGGTTGAAGGATTGATGCTGTTACGGGCCGGGTACGGTGTTGGTTTTGGGATTGGCAGCACCATTTTGCCAACGTTGGCATCACGGATCATTCCGCCAACTCGAATGGGGGAAGGCATTGGGTATTATGGGTTGTCGAGCAGCTTGGCGATGTCGATCGGCCCAATGATCGGTTTAAATATGCTGCAGAAGTACGGTTTTGGCACATTGACCTTGACGGGGGCATTGGCTGTTCTGGTGGTGATCCCGTTGTTGCTAATTACCCGAGCATTGCCAAGAAACCATAATCAAGAGATGAAAGCAAGCGAGAAGAAAACGACGCCGAGAGCCGGCGCCCCGGCCCTGGAACGTCGTACGTCGTTTAACCGTAAATTTTTGTTGCCAGCATTTCTAAATATGTTATTGTCGATCACCTACAGCGGTCTGTTAAGCTTTATCGCTCTCTTCGGCGAATTTATCCACTTGGAACAAGTGGGGTTATTTTTCTTGTTTAATGCGGCCACGGTGGTCATCATTCGTCCGATCTCCGGCAGAATCTTTGATGCGAAGGGCCCTGGGGCCGTCCTGATTCCTGCGGCGCTTTTGGTAGTTGCGAGCATGTTTGTTTTGTCCTTCACCCAGTCGCTGCCAATGCTGATCGTTTCGGCGTTACTGTATGGACTTGGCTTCGGGGCGACCCAGCCTACGCTGCAGGCTTGGATGCTGCGATCCAGCACACCGGAGCAATACGGAATGGCGAACAGCATGTTTTTTAATACCACAGATTTTGGTGTTGCCATTGGTGCAATCATTCTGGGAGCCATCGCTTCCGCCACGAATTATGCGGTGATGTACCGTTATTCCGCCGGGGTTATGGGATTGTTCCTGATCTTTTACGTTGTGTCACATTTGTTGGGGAACAAGCGGTTATCCACGAACAATGATCCGGCAGACCGCGCTGAAGTGAAGGTAAGCAGCACGAGCTAAGGCGCAGCTATTTCCCTTTGCGCGTTAACTCGGACAAGCGATCCCACTGTTCTTCTGTCACCTCGGCAAGGTCGTTAAACTGTCCGGCCCCGCGCAGCCATTCCCCACCGTCAATCGTGACCACCTCGCCGTTGATGTATCCGGCGGCATCCGAGACGAGGAAAGCGGCTAGGTCTGCCAGCTCTTCGGGGCGGCCGGTTCTTCCAAGCGGTACGCGTCCCAGCATTTTCGCCTCCAGCTCCGGAGTAGGGGAGAGGCGAGACCAGGCGCCTTCCGTCGGAAACGGTCCGGGTGCGATCGCCACCTGACGGATCCCGTGAGGTGCCCACTCGACGGCGAGGGAGCGGGTCAGCGCAAGTACGCCAGCTTTGGCAGCGGCGGAGGGCACGACGTATCCCGATCCGGTCGAAGCGTAGGTCGTGACAATGTTCAGCATCGTTCCGGGCAGCTGCTGTTCAATCCACCGTTTTCCAACCTCTAATGTCATGTAAAACGTACCGTGCAATACGATACCCAGTACTGCGTTGACAGCATTGGGCGACAAGCGTTCCGTCGGACTGATAAAATTGCCGGCAGCGTTGTTGACAAGCACATCGATCCGACCGAAATGTTGCCACACGGCATCCACGCAATTGTGGACTTGTCCGGGATCGCGAACATCACAGCGCTGCCGGTATACCTCACCGCCATAAGCAGAGGATAGTTCTTCAGCGGTTTGCTCCAATACCTCTTCACGTCGTCCGCAGATGGCGACCTTCGCGCCGAGTTGTAAGAACCGACCAGCCATCGCCCGTCCCAATCCCGTACCGCCTCCGGTGATCAGAATCACCTTATCCTTCAATAAATCCTGTGTGAACGCTTCCATATCTTCACGCTCCCAGATTTCAAATCAACCTCTGTACCATGATATTCGTGCTAAAACTTCATTATCCTGTCGTCTGGGAAGCGTTGGTGGATAATAAAATATCCGCAGCGGCTCCATCAAGGAACCCTGCGGATGATCAACGGAAGAGGAAGGTTATTTCGCGGAATCTGTATCGGTGAACGGCACCGGCTTGGCCACCCATTCATCGGCTTCCGGCTCGATGTCCACGCCGTTTTCGATCTTCTTCTTCTCCGCTAGTGAATCCCCTTGCTCATTTAATTTGTTACGCAGCTCAGCCTCATCGCGGGCTTGTTGATTTTGATGCTCCATGCTGATCCTCCTTAAGTGATTCTCTCGGTAGTAGTCATTACCTTCCATAGGGTATCCCGATCACGGTGATTTCATGTTTCAGACCTGTAGAAATTAGTTTATATTTATAAAAAGCTGGAATAAAATAGGAATTGGGACATCCTTGCGTTTCATTCGTTGCAACTCCGAAGTCGCTTAACGAAAGACAGGCTTTCCACTTTCGCTTTGAGGAGGAATGATGATGAAGCTTCAAAAGGTTTGTCTAGTTTTGCTGTGTTTCTTTATAGCCACCACGTTTGGGGCCGTTGCACCGGCTGCTCCCGCCAACGCCGCAGGGGAAATGAAGCCGTTCCCGCAGCAGATCAGCTATCCGGGAATCATCAAGCCAAGCCACGTCACCCAAGCCGCGATGAATCAGGCTGTGGCGTCATATTACGATTATTGGAAAGCGACTTATCTTCGCAACAATTTGTCTTCTTTGCCGGGCGGTTACTATGTGAAGGGCAATATTACGGGAGATCCCGACGGGTTTACCGCGCTTGGTTCCTCTGAAGGTCAGGGCTACGGCATGATCATCACCGTGCTGATGGCAGGTTATGATCCGAACGCCAAGACGATTTATGACGGATTGTTTAAGACGGCACGTACATATAAGAGCAGCGGAAATCCGAACTTGATGGGTTGGGTAGTAGCGGACAGCAAAGCCGCTCAAGGCCATTTTGGGTCAGCTACCGACGGTGATTTGGACATCGCTTATTCGTTGATTTTAGCTCACAACCAGTGGGGCTCGGGCGGGGCGATCAACTATTTGCAAGAAGCGAAAAAAATGATTACCGACGGCATTAAAGCAAGCTATGTTACATCTGGTAATCGGCTTAATCTTGGAGATTGGGACGGTAAGGATGCGCTGAATACGCGGCCGTCGGACTGGATGCTCAGTCATTTGCGCGCTTTTTATGAGGTCACAGCGGATGAGACTTGGATTCATGTGATAGATCATTTGTACGACGTGTATCAACAGTTTAGCGCAACATATTCTCCGAATACCGGACTGATCTCTGACTTTGTGGTGGGCAACCCGCCAAGACCTGCGCCAGAGTGGTATCTGGATGAGTTCAAAGAAACGAATCAATATTACTATAATGCAAGCCGTGTACCGCTGCGCATCGTTATGGATTATGCGTTATACGGCGATACCAGAGCGAAAGCGCTCGCCGACAAAATGGTGAGCTGGATCAAAACGAAAACCGGCGGTGCACCTGCAAATATCAAAAATGGCTACAAGCTGGACGGCACAGCCATAGGAAATTATGCCACAGCGGTATTTGTCGCTCCGTTCATCTCGGCGGGAACGGCGAATTCCAATCATCAAGCTTGGGTGAATGCGGGCTGGGACTGGATGAAGAATAAGAAAGAGGATTACTTCAGCGATACCTACAATTTGCTGAACTTGCTGTTCCTATCGGGGAATTGGTGGAAGCCCGGCGGGGCAACTGTACCGGAAGCTCCGAATCTGGCCCTGAATAAAACAGCGGTATCCAGCACAATGGAAGGCGTGGGGTTTGAACCGGACAAGGCGGTAGACGGCAACCAGATGACGCGCTGGGCCAGTCGCGAGGGGACCGATCCGGAATGGATTTACGTTGATCTGGGTGCCGTACATCAAATCACCGGCGTCAAGCTGCGGTGGGAGGTGGCATACGCCAAGCGGTACAAGATTGAAATCTCCACGGACAGCGGAGCGCCAGAGCATTGGCAGGAAGTATATTCGACTTCAAGCGGAGATGGAGGACTTGATGAAATCCCGCTTTCGCCGCAGCCGGCAAGATATGTCCGCATGTATGGCATCGAGCGGGGGACACCTTACGGGTATTCCCTTTACGAGTTTGAAGTGACAGGTCAGTGAAATGAAGAAGGGACCGGAACTGCCGAAATGATTCGGAGCTTCCGATCCCTTTTTTAAGTTACAGATTAGATCATCAAGATTTCGCGAATTTCTTGCTCGGTCAGCGCGGAAATGGCCTCTTGTCCAGGCTTCAGCACCTCTTCGACGAGGTGCTTTTTCTTCTGCTGCAGCTCGTACATTTTGTCTTCCACGGTCCCTTGGGCAACCATGCGAATGACATGTACGATATTCTTCTGCCCGATCCGATAGGCCCGATCTGCCGCCTGTTGTTCGACCGCAGGATTCCACCATAGATCATAAAGAATGACGGTATCCGCACCGGTTAAGTTCAGGCCAGTGCCTCCGGCCTTCAGCGAGATGAGAAACAAATCGCGTTCCCCGTCGTTAAAGCGATCGCATAACTCTACCCGTTCGGCAGCTGGCGTCTTCCCATCGAGATAAAAGAAAGGCATCCCTCGGTAGCCCAGCTCTCGGCCAATCAATCCGAGCATCTCCGTAAATTGGGAGAAGATCAGTACGCGTTTGCCGGCGCTTTGGCATTCTTCGATCATTTCCATCAGTTGGTCAAACTTCGCTGAACCGCCGTCATAGCCGTCAACGAATAAGGCCGGATGGCAGCATAGCTGGCGCAGCCGGGTTAAGCCAGCCAAAATGCGAATACGGTTCTGCCCGAACGTGTCGTCATCCAAATGCTTAAGCGTCTCCTGCTGCAGCTTGGCCAAGTAGGCCAGGTACAGCTTCTTCTGTTCCGGCAGCAGCTCAGAAGGTTGAAGGGACTCAATTTTTTCCGGCAGATCCTTCAGCACGTCGGTTTTCAGCCGGCGCAGGACGAAAGGGCGGATGCGTTTGGCTACCGTCTCCCGGGACAAATCGTTAAACGCCTGGCGACTAGGGAATAACTCTGGAAAGACGGCGCTAAAAATCGACCATAACTCTTCCAGCGAGTTCTCTACCGGAGTGCCGGTTAAGGCGAACCGGTACTTGGCTTGCAAGCTCTTCACGGCTTGGGCCGTTTGGCTGGCGTGATTTTTGAAGCTTTGAGCCTCGTCCAAAATCAGTGTATGGAACGCCAGTTCTGCGAACTGCTCAATATCGCGGCGCAGCAGTGGATAGGAGGTGATCACTACATCCGCTTGCGACGCCTCGCGCAAGGTTCGCACCCGTTCAGCTTTACTTCCGTCGGCGATTACCGCCTTAATGTTTGGTGCGAATTTCGTCAGCTCGTTCCGCCAGTTGTACACCAGGGAAGCAGGGCAGACGATCAACGCTGGCTGTCCAGATTCGGCGATCTCCGGCAGCACCGATATGAGAAAAGCGATGCTTTGCAGCGTCTTTCCAAGCCCCATATCATCGGCAAGAATGCCGCCGAAGCGATAGTAGGCCAGTGTCTTAAGCCACTGATAACCGTAAACCTGGTAGTCGCGAAGTACATCGGAGAGCTGTGGCGGCACCGGAAAGTCCAGGTGGCTGGGATGCTGCAGGTTATGCAGCAACTCGCGGTACGCTTTGCCCAGCTTCACTGGGCCTTGTCCACGGTCTTCCTGGATATGCAATCCGCGGATCACCGGTACACGGAATTCCGGCCCGCGGATATCGCTTTGGCGCAAGCCAAATTCGTTCAGGAACTTGACGATCTCCTGAAACTCCTCGCTTTCAAGCGGCATTAATGCACCGTTTGGCAACCGGTAGTATTTGCGCTTCTCCTCCAGTGCCTGAAGCAATCCGCGGATTTCCGATTCACCGATCCCGGTCATGCTGAAGCGAAACTCCAGCCAATCCGTACGCTCGTCGAGCTCCACGGATATTTTCGGCGGTCGAAGGTCGGTGATGAGCCGGGTCTTGACTGCCGAGGTAGCATATATGTCCACGAGCTTCTCCAGTTCTGGCACGACATGATACAGAAATTCGTATTCCGCCTCCTCATCATCGAGGAAATAGGCGCTTTCGGTTCGGGTCATGTAGCCGGAATCCAACAGATTTATAATCTCCCGTTCCTTCTCAGTATCGCGCAGCAAGATTAAATCCGTACCTCGCTTGGGACCATGATCATCCAAGGGGTTAAACACGATATCACCGTATTGGAATTCCAAGCCCGCCAGGAGCCGGTCCTTAACCCGATCAAGGTACAGCCGGGCTTTCAGCTGGGTCCGTACCATACGGCTGGCGACCTTTTCCTCGACGTGGATAGTTCCGAACTTTGTCAACCCGGGCAGCACCCGTTCAACAAAGGGCTCGATCTGGTCTGGAGAGATCAGGATATACGGTTTCCGCGCAGTAATCATCATATGTTTTAATTCAGCGAGCCGGCGAGTTTGCGCGGGCGAGAGGCGGATCAGCTTACCTTCCGATAAAATGATGCCATAGACGTCCATGACCAGAACATCATCCAGGCCCTGGGCGGAAAACTGATAGCTCTCGTCCCCGGCTTGGCCGAGTTGAAAGCTAAGTGGCAGCGTTCCGTCTGTCACTTCAAGCCCCGGCCAGATGCGGCCATCTTGCTCCAATTGCACGAGCGGAGCTTGGGTGAGCAGCGGCAGCAGATCGTCCCAAAAGACAGGCGGCACCGGTAACAGTCGATCGGAAACCCCGTTCGATTTAAGGGAGTATCCTCCGAGGCTCTCGTGAAACATCTGCTCATTGCGTTGGATTTCCGCCAGCTTCTGCAGGATCGCTTCATCCTCCGGCCGAAAGGCGTAACGTTCCGGGTCGTAGTTGAAATGTTTGGTGAAGCTGTATGGCTCGCCGCGTGAGATTTTATCGAGAAAATCCCGAATGTTCTTGACGATATACAGACGCTTCTCGCCGATCTTCAGCTCCAGACCGAACAAGTACTTACGGTAGCCGTACGGCACCGGATGGAGTGTTAATTCCACCTCCAGCGGCGTCCGCTGATCAAACCTTAGTCCAGTCCGCAGCGGCGGCGGGGCAGTCTCTTCAAACAAGCGCATCATATCACGGGCGATCCAGATATCGCGGGAAGGGATGTCCCCAGGTTGTTTACGCTGGATCAGGCCGTAGGATCCATTGCGATCGTCGTCCATTGAATCTAGAAGGTCATCCTGCTGCCGCAGCAGAGACGGAAACGGACGAACCGGCGCCTTACCGCCTTGCAGCATGTCATGAACCCCCAGCAAGACGGCGGCAATATGCTTGCAATAGTTGTTATAGGAATAGAAGGCGGGACAGTTGCATTCCGCATGCACGTCGCCGTGTTCATCGATTTGCAGCGACACATGATAGTGTCCGGTTCCAGACACTGCCGCTTCATAGACACGGGAGCCGTGGTCCATCCGGAGAAAGGCCACTTTCCCGGTCCGGTAATATGCTTCTCCACGCTCGTAAGCGATTCGGCCGCATAACAATTTAATGACGCGCTCCGTTAACTGAAAACTCATGCACGGATTCCTTTCTCGTATAATTTCCGTTCGTCAGGTGTTCGCCTTTTGTTCTCCCCCTATGATAACAGAAAATCGACTATTGAAAAACGAGCGTTGAAATCAGCCTGCTGTGAGGATAATATCACTGCGGTTGCTATATTCTTAAGACGTCCCTTAAGATAAGATGATGATGGTATAGAAAATGGAGGGAGCTTAGGTATGGATACCTTTGCCTGTATTTATATTCTTCGCGGGGACCCGTTTCGTCCGGGAACCTGCATCTACCTGGATCAAGAGACGACGGAAATCGGTCGGACGTCTTCCGAGAGTTTTCCGGATATGGCCTTTACGAATATCTTTATTTCTCGTAAACATCTAATGATTCGGAAAGAAGGGGACCGTGCTGTCGCCTACGATCTGGGGAGCCGTCATGGGACGGAACTGAACGGGGTCCGGATGATCCCGCATGCCCCTTATGTGCTTGAAACGAATGATATCCTGAAATTGGCGCGGGGCACCTGTGTACTGCATTTCTCTTATTCGCCTGGAGAACAAACGCTGGAGTTTGAGCCCGTACATGAATCGACGCATTCGGAGACGACCGAGGGAGCGGTGACGATCCATTGGGAGAAACGGGAATGCATTGTGAACGGCGTCAAAATTTCGATGTCGGAAAAAGAATATTTGCTGCTGCAGCTGCTTCATGATCACGCGAACCGTCTGGTGACGATCCGTGAGATTAAGCAGACGGTGTGGTATGACCGTAATCCTGGTCCTGACGGGTTACCGGATGTGACGATCGATGAATTAACGACATTAATTTATCGGATTCGCAAGAAATATGGACGCGATACGTTCCAGATCAATGCGATCCGGGGGAGCGGATATATTTTAGAGACAGAATAGGACGGGTTAGGAAGGATCGGGGGAGACTGGCTTGAGCAAGATCAGGAAGATATATAGAAGCAGAACGCTATGGATATTGCTTGCCCTTATTGCTTTTGTTTACTTGAACAATACGCCTCATCTGACCGCAGCTCAGGGCGGGGAACCTAAGCTGCTGGCGCATCGTGGTCTGGCGCAAACCTTCCCGATGGAGGGGATCGAGAACGATACGTGCACAGCGGAACGGATATATGAACCGGAGCACGAGTTTCTGGAGAACACCTTGCCATCTATGGAAGCCGCTTTTGCAGCCGGGGCTGATATGGTGGAATTGGATCTGAAGCCAACCAAGGACGGGCAGTTTGCCGTGTTCCATGATTGGACGTTGGATTGCCGGACCAATGCGGAAGGCACAACGAAAGACTATACGATGGCGGAGCTGAAAATGTTGGATATCGGGTACGGATATACCGCCGATCAAGGCAAGACGTATCCGTTTCGCGGCAAAGGGGTTGGGCTGATGCCATCGTTACCTGAAGTGGTGGAGCATTTTCCCGGCAAGGCGCTGCTACTGCACATCAAAAGTGATGACCCCGAGGAAGGGAAGCAGCTTGCGGCATACCTGTCTACGTTAAAGAAGGAGGAGCGGGACGGGATAACCGTTTATGGCGGCGATCTGCCCATTGCGGTCTTGAAGGAGCGCCTGCCGGACCTGCGGGTCATGTCCAAGGCAACGTTAAAGCAATGTCTGCTCTCGTATGAGGCTTCCGGCTGGACAGGGTACATCCCTGATGCTTGCCGAAACACCGAGCTGCACATCCCTGAGAAAATCGCGCCTTGGCTGTGGGGCTGGCCGGATAAATTCCTAAGCCGTATGGAGCGAGCAAACACCCGCGTTGTTATCGTCGGAGGGGACGGCAGTGATTTCTCCAGCGGCTTCGATACATTGGAAGACGTGAAGCGTCTGCCCGCCGGATACAGCGGCTGGATCTGGACGAACCGAGTCGACCGAATCGCTAAGGCGGTTCAAACTGGAACTAGGATGAACAATTGAGGACGAAACAACCTTTAAGAGGTAGAAATACATCTGTCAGTGATCTTCCTCTTTACACTTGAGTCATACGAAATATCTTAAAATCTCTATAATTACTGACTCCATGGCCGGCTTGATGTCTTTCCATAGACATTGAGCCGGCTTTTTTACACTTTTTTTAGATTTCGTTTAGAAGCAATTTAGACCCGGGGGCTAAGCTTAGCAAGGTGAGACAAAACAAAGGGAAAGGAAGTTGAAGATGAACTCAAAATGGATCAAGCGCGGAGCGGTATTCGGGATTGGAGCAGCCTTGCTGCTCGGCAGCGGGTTGTCCGCTATGGCTGGAACGAACGGGTATGAAACGTATAAAGCCGCTATCAAGCATACGCATGCTGCATCCAGCTTAACGAACCAAGGTAGCCTCGTGGTGACCGATAACGGGAAGACGATCGTTGACGCCAAGCTGGAGGTAAAGCTGGACAAGAGGAAGGAGGCGTTGAGTGCAAATATCGAGTTGGCCGGTGCATCGGAGCCTCAAACGTTCCAGGTATATAAGCAAGACGGAAAGATGGTGTTTGTCGTCGGTGAGGATTCTGACACCTATCGTGTCCTGCAGTTGCCGGAAGAGGAGCGGCGATTCGGGGACGGGGACTTTGAACCGCCGCAGCACGCTGAGCAGTTCATGGAAGTCTTATTGGGCAATATCAAAGATTTGGCTGTGGTGAAGGAGCTGCCGTCCGGCGGAAAGCAAACCTCACTGCATTTAAGCGGCAGCCAAATTCCGGCGATCGTGCAGGCGGCCGGAACCATCGCGGTCAGCCACATGGGTGCTGCCGACAAGATGATGGCGGAAGGCGATCACCGTACGCAGATGAGTCACGGGATAATGGGATCGTCCTCCGATGCGGTGATGCCGGTGCATCCTCTTTTGATGGACTTGGATTTCCCCGCCTTAACGAAGGATGTGAAGGTTGAGGACATCCGTCTGGCAGCGGACATTAACAAGGATCAATTGGTGGAGCATCAACAAGGGCAGATCATCATTCGCGGTACAGATGATGCCGGTCAAGCCCACAAGATTGTCATCCAAATCAGCTTTGATCTGTCCGGATTCGGTCAGACGACCCCGGATATCGTAGATTTAACCGGAAAACGAGTTGAAGTGATCGAACGATCGGAACATACGCCGCGTTGGCATCGATAACCTTACCGGATGCCGGGCCAAACGGCCCGGCATCATTTGAACTAAAACCTGACGATAGGAGTTGATGATGTGGAGACGTTTTTGGAGGTACAGGGGGTCCGGAAAAGGTTCAGGAACGGCCGCGGGATTGGCTGGATCAGTCTGGACATTAAAGCTGGAGACATCGTTGGGCTGTTCGGACAGAACGGAGCCGGTAAAACGACTCTGCTCAAAGTCATCACCGGTTTATGTCGTCCCGATGAAGGGAATATCCGCATGTTTGGCTATGATCTGGACTCACACTATGAGCAGGCTATGGCCCAAGTAGGGTGCGTCATTGAAGCGGCGGATGCGTACGACTATATGACCGGAAGGCAGAACCTTCGGCAAGCCGCACGGTACTATCCGGAGTTACCACCTTCACGAATCGATGAGGTGCTGGAGATGACGGGCTTGACGCGATATCAAAATGAGAAGGCGAAACATTATTCGCTGGGCATGAAGCAGCGGTTGGCGCTGGCGGCGGCTTTGCTGCCTAAACCGCGGCTTGTCATTCTCGATGAGCCAACCAATGGGCTGGATATCGAAGGCATGGTGGAGCTTCGCCAAACAATTGATCGGCTGGCGCGCGAAGAAGGGATTGCTTTTCTCATCTCCAGCCATATGATCAGCCATCTTGAGCCCATCGTAACTTCTTTGGGCATTCTACACCACGGAGAATTGGTTCAGTTTGGCCGACGTTATGAGCTGGTTCCGCCGGGCATGACGCTGGAAGAGTATTATTTGGACGCGATTCGCTCTGAACCAGGAGGAGAGACCTATGAACGCACTGCTGACCAGCTGGCATAATGAAGCGGAGAAACTGTGGCTGCGAAAAAGAACGAGGGCGGTACTTGCCCTATCCGTCCTCATTCCGATATTGCTCACGCTGGGTTTAGGTCTGCTTGGACGTACCTTCGCATTGACCGCTGCGCTAGGCGGGCAAGTATCGGTAATTACGCTGAACTTGCTAACGGGTTACTTGTTGCCGCTCTATCTATTTATAGCAGCTGCCGAGATGTTTGCAGGTGAGACCGCGGCACGCACGATGAAGCTTACGTTGGTCCGCCCCGTAACCCGCGCCAAGCTGTTCGCGTCCAAGGTGCTGGCGTTAAGCTCAGCCGCTGCAGTGATATTGGTTGTCGCATGGATCGTTTGCGCCGTTAGCAGTTTATTGTCGTTCCCCGTATTGACAGCAAGCGAGTGGACGGACAGCTTGATCGCCTATATAGTATCGATCGTGCCGCTGGTGGCGTTGAGTCTGATCGCCGTATGGATTGCGATGTTTTTTGCGAACAGCGCTGCCGCTATTGGATCGATGATCCTGGTATATGTGGCTATGAAGCTGCTTCCGGTGATCTTCCCGATCTTTACGATTTGGTCACCGTTTGCTTATATGGACTGGCACACCTTGTGGTTTGGAGACGGGGCGGGTACCGGCAAGTTGCTGCAATCGTTTTTCATCTTGATCGCTTATAGTATGATGGCTTATGTAAGCAGCGTAACGCGTTTTGAACGCAAGACATTTTAATGCTCTCGAAAGGAACGGCCGCCAATGACGATCCGCTTAAGACTGATTTTATCCTATATTGCGATGGTATTGATTCCGATCCTTCTCACGATGGTGATGGCAATGGTGCTGACGCGTGTCTTTTTTGGCGCCGGAGACTCCGCTGACAGCGAAAAAGGCAGCTTCCAGTTCCACGGGCATGCGTTGTCGGAGTTTTGGGCCAAAATCAGCGAGCGCGAAGAGCGGATGAACGGTGTCAAATTCGTCGCGGAACAAGCTCCCGAGCTTCTGGCCGATCTCAAGTTTCTGACCAAAACCGGAGATACGCTGCAGGATCTGCAAGCCGGATTTGTGGTTGTTCGGAACGGCCAGGTGGCCTTCGCTTCCTCTAATGTGGAGCAAGAGGGTTTGGAAGAAGAACTGGCCCGGATTAGTGCAGAACAGGGGGAAAGCCATGCGAAATGGATGAAGCGTATGCACAGGGAACCCAAAGTTGCCGGACGTTATACTGCGGAACGTGTAGACTTCACCTTTGCAGATGGGAGCGCAGGAACGCTTTACCTGCTGTCTGATTTAAGTCCGCTGCTGGGCAAAATGTCGCGGTTTATGCCGCTGATGTTTTTGATATTGCTGCTGATCATTGGACTAACCAATCTGCTACTGACGTTTTTCGTGTCTCGCAGCATCCTTCGTCCGCTGTATACGCTGAAACGTGCCGCGGAACGCATCAAGGAGGGCGATCTGGATCATCCGCTTCAGATGCAGCGCACAGATGAGTTTGGCGAGGTGGGCGAAGCTTTCGAGGAAATGCGCGAGCGCCTAAAGCACTCGATCCAGTTGCAGTTGCAGTACGAGGAGAATCGGAAGGAAATGTTGTCGAACATCTCGCATGATCTGAAGACGCCGATCACCGGGATCAAGGCTTGCGTTGAAGGGCTGCGCGACCGAGTGGCGGATACGGAGGAGAAACGTGACAAATACATCTCCATGATAGGGCAAAAAGCAGACGACATGGACCGGATGATTGAGGAACTGTTCTTGTTCTCTAAGCTGGATTTGAAACGGCTGCCTTTTGATTTTGAGCCGGTAGATTTGTATAACTTCCTGCAAAGCTGTAGTGAGGAGTTGAAGGCGGATCCCCGTTTTGCTGAGGTGAACGTCGAGTTTGTTGCTTCTGCGGAACCGCCGCTTTACGTCACCGCTGACCGGGATAAGCTCAAGCGAGTGCTGATGAATATTGCCGATAACAGCTTACATTATATGAATAAGCCGGACAAACGCTTGACTCTGGAGCTCGAGTCGAATCCAAGCGAGGCGCTTGTTCGCTTTCGAGACAATGGAGATGGAATAAATGAGGGGGCATTGCCGAAGGTGTTCGAGCGCTTTTACCGCGCCGAGGCTTCACGGAGCAGTCAAAACGGCCGCAGCGGGAGCGGTTTGGGCTTGGCGATCGTTCGACAGATTATCGAAGCGCACGGTGGTATGGTGCGGGCGGACAGTCAGCTTGGCGTGGGGACAACAATCTCGTTTTCGCTGCCGCGGCATGTGCCAGGACTACCACGTAAGGGAGGTGAGATGAAATGAAAAGAATCTTGATTATCGAGGATGATCCTGTAATTGCGGAGGTTGAGCGGGATTATTTGCAGGCAAGCGGATATGCGGCGGATATCGCTTCGAGCGGAGATGAAGGGCTTCGACTTGCACTTGCGGAGCCTTACGATTTGCTTGTACTTGATCTGATGCTGCCGGGCGTGGACGGTTTTGAGATCTGCAAGCAAGTTCGTGAAGCCAGGGATATTCCAATTCTCATGGTCTCTGCGAAAAAGGAAGACATCGATAAAATCCGCGGCCTCGGCTTAGGTGCAGACGATTATGTGAGCAAACCATTTAGTGTTGGTGAACTGATGGCTCGCATCAAAGCGCATTTGGCCCGGTATGAGCGGCTGACGAGCCAATCCCGTCCGGCTGACCAGGACGAGCTGCAGCTCCGTGGCTTGCGCATTGACAAATTGTCGCGGAAGGTTTGGGTGAACGGCAAAGAGCTGTCGCTGACTGGAAAAGAATACGATCTGCTGCTCTTTTTGGCGTTGCATCCGAACCGGGTATTTTCCAAGGACGATCTGTTTGAGAAGATCTGGGGGATGGATTCGCTGGGCGATCTGGCCACCGTCACCGTCTACATCAGCAAGCTTCGGGAAAAAATTGAGCAGGACCCTTCGCAGCCGCAATATATCGAGACGATTTGGGGCGTTGGCTACCGCTTTAATTTGTAGATATGCCTATGACCGTTTTGCTGCTTCTTTTACAGGATTATCCCTTTCGTTAAGGGAGCAAAAACCTCCGTGAGTTTGCGGAGAGTTGGTGTTTCTTCTTGCTCTCTGACCCAAAGGGATAATGATGACGTATGGATCTAAAAACCCTCATCCCTTAGGGGTGGTGCTTTGTTGGAAGTTACTATATAATCTTTAGCGGACTCATAAATTGATTCAAAAAAGCGAGGGATACATCATGGCTGCCATTGAAGTGCGCGATTTGCGCAAGACTTTTAAGGTGCAGAAAAACCGCGAAGGCCTCAAAGGGGCCTTTCTTGATTTATTTAAGCGGGAATACAACGAAGTGGCCGCCGTGAAAGATATTTCTTTTCAGATTCCAGAGGGAGAGATCTGCGGATATATCGGGGAAAACGGAGCCGGAAAATCGACCACCATCAAAATGCTGACTGGTATTTTGGTGCCGACGTCGGGACATTTGAAGGTTGGCGGCTTCGTGCCATACGCTGAGCGCGAAAAGTTCGTGCAGCATATTGGCGTCGTCTTTGGCCAGCGCAGCCAGCTTTGGTGGGATATCGGCGTCATCGAGTCGTTTGAACTGCTGCGTAAGGTATATCGCGTGCCGCAAGCCGATTATAAGAAACGCCTAGACGAGCTGGTGGAGCGCCTTCAGCTGCAGGATTTGCTGAACCGTCCGGTACGTAAGCTCAGTCTAGGCCAACGGATGCGCTGTGAGCTGGTCGCGGCGCTGCTGCACAACCCGTCGATCGTCTTCCTGGACGAGCCGACGATTGGTCTCGACATCGTAGTCAAATCGGAAATTCGCGATTTTCTTAAAGATATGAACCGCGACCACGGAACAACGATCTTGCTGACAACCCATGACCTGCAGGATATCGAGGCACTTTGCTCCCGCGTCATCATGCTCGACGACGGGCGGATCATTTACGACGGCGGCTTAGAGGAGTTGAAGGACCGCTGGGGGACGGGCAAGGAAGTCTTATTCCAGTTCGGAACAGCCACCAAGCTCGATCAATTGCGGAGCTGGACGGGCACGCTTCCCGTCATCTGGACGGCTGAGAACGACCTGAACGCCAAGGTCTGGATTCCGCGGGATATCGGTGTCTCCGAGGTATTGGGTCAAGTGGTCGGCCAAGCGGACATCACCGACATCAAAATTATCGAAACCAACACCGACGAAATCGTCCGCAGCATTTACCAATCCGGCTCGGCGGACAAACCGGCGAACTCTGAAGCGGAAGTGGAGAGCAAAGAAGGTGCAGTCATCCATGTCTAACCAGTGGGGGGCCTATCTCGATTTTATCCGCATCCGATTTTTGACAATGCTGGCGTATCGGGTGAACTATTATTCGGGTATTCTGATCTATTCCTTGAACATCGGGGTTTATTATTTCACGTGGAAGGCGATTTACGGCGACGGCGGCGAGCTTGGCGGTTTTACCGCTTCACAGATGACGACCTACCTGGCCGTATCCTGGATGGCTCGGGCGTTTTATTTTAATAATCTGGATCGTGAAATCTCCACGGATATTCGAGATGGAAGCATTGCGATTCAATTTATCCGCCCTTATAACTACCTGATCGTCAAAATGATGCAAGGACTTGGCGAAGGGATGTTCCGCTTCATGATGCTGATGATCCCGGGCATGGCGATTGCGATGGTGCTTTTTCCGGTCAAATTGCCAACTGAATTAAGCGCTTGGGCAGGGTTCCTGGTGATGTTGTTCTTCAGCTTCCTGATCAATTCACAGCTGAACGTGATCACGGGGTTGATGTCTTTTTTCGTGGAGAATAACGAGGGCTTTATGCGTATGAAACGGGTGGTTGTGGATTTGTTCTCCGGCCTGATTATACCGATCAGCTTATTCCCGGCCTGGCTGGGCGGCATTATGGCGTTCCTGCCTTTTCAGGCGATTACCTATTTGCCGGGTTCGGTCTTTACCGGCCGAATTCAAGGCGCTTCAATTTGGAACGTGCTGGGCATTCAGGTGATCTGGTTCTTGATTCTGCTCATTCCGATGATTGGGCTGTACCGTGCTTCGCGGAAACGCCTGTTCGTGCAAGGAGGTTAAGGGAAGCATGTACTACTTAGGCCTCATGGGCGAATACTTGAAAAATTACATGAAAACCCGGATGACCTACCGCGCTGACTTTTGGGTGGAGGTCATTTCCGATCTGTTGTTTCAGGCAACCAACCTGATCTTTATCTTTGTGATCTTTATGCACACCAACAGCTTGGGCGGTTGGAGTGAAAGCGAAGTGGTGTTCGTCTACGGTTTCTTTATGGTGCCGTTTGGTGTGTTTAGCTGCTTTGTCAACCTGTGGAACTTCAGTGAGCGGTATATTGTGAAGGGGGAGATGGACCGGATTATGACGCGTCCGGCGTATAATCTGTTCCAGATCTTCCTGGAAAACGTAGATCCGCCAGCGCTCGTCGGCTCGATCATTGGGAGCATCATTATGCTGATCAGCGGCGGGCAGCTGGGGCTTAGCTTCGAGTGGTGGACGATTCCTGTGATGCTATTGTTTACGATTAGCGCAGTAGCGATATACACGGGCATCTACACGACGTTGACGTCCTTGTCGTTTTATTCGGATGCGCCAACCGGGATCTTGCCGTTGATGTACAACGTGCAGGGGTACGGGCGCTATCCGGTGACGATTTACAACCGGGCGATTCAAGTGCTGCTGACCTGGATCTTACCGTTTGCTTTTGTTGGCGTCTATCCGGCTTCGTTGTTCCTGGAGCGCGAGGAAATGTGGCGGATGGCGTGGCTCACCCCGCTGGTTGGCATCGTATTCTTAGCGATTGGCCTGACCGCTTGGAATTATGGGGTTAAGCGATATCGCGGGGCTGGATCGTAAACATTAGTAGGTATAAAGCCGGCGTCCCTTCATGGGGCACCGGCTTTTGTTCGTTCTCGTCAGCTGCTTCAACTGCAAAAGTGCAGTTCATTTTTGCAGAAACAGGCTATTTTCGTGATTTAGATGTAAAAGTACAGTTCCTTTCCGGCATTTGGAGTCGATTTACGAGAAATCTTCGTTTCTAACTGCACTTTTACATTTTATCGTGCCTAAACCGTGGGTTTAGGGCTGTTTCAAATGTACTTTTGCAGTTGGCCGCAAAGACAGGGGGCGCAGCAGAACAAGCAGCCTGCTCGCGAATCAGAACCGGTTCCGGTTCTTATACAGCAGAACCATAAAGAACGGCGCGCCAATCGCAGCAGTCAACACGCCTGCCGGCACGTCCCGCGGCAAAAAAGCCGTGCGCGCAATCAGATCTGCCACGAGCAGGATCAATGCGCCGAGCAGCGCGCTGACCGGGAGCACGCCGGAGAAGGACGGCCCGGTCAGCCTGCGAGCCATATGCGGCGCCATCAGCCCGATAAAGGAGATGGCTCCACCGATGGCTACCGCAGATCCTGCCAGCGAAACGCTGAGCACGATCAGAAGCAAACGCTGCAGCTGAACGCGGGAGCCCACGCTGGTGGCGATGTCGTCACCCAGTGCTTGAATGTTGACTTGGCGGGCTTGCAGCCAAGTGAGAACGAGCAGCACGGTCGTCCAAGGCAGCAGCGTCAGCACATCGTTATCCCAGGAGACGCCGTAAATGCTGCCGGTCATAAACGTGAGTGACTGATTCGCCAGCTGCATCGGTCCGGAGATGATCAGCATATACGAGAACGACTTGATCGCGGCAGATACCCCGATCCCGATGAGGATGATCCGCAGCGGGGAGGCTCCTTTTTTCCAAGCAAGTACATATAAGAGCGCGGTAATGAAGAAAGCGCCAAGGATGGATGCTAGCGGCATCCAATGGATTGAAATCGTGCCTTGAAACACATAGATAAACAAAATCGCGCCGAGCGAAGCTCCTTCCGTAATTCCAGCGACATCGGGGGAAGCAAGCGGATTTCGGATTACGCCTTGCAGGATCGCCCCGGCCACGGCCAAGGAAGCGCCAACCAGCACAGCAATGAGAATTCTCGGTAGACGGAGATTCACGACGATGACTTGTTCTCCCGGCTCGGCCATGCCAAACAAGGCCTTCAAGACGGTCATCGGCGGGAGATATTGGCTGCTGACCCCTACGCTGATAATCATCATGACGATACATAGGATAGCGAGGAGCAGGCAGATCCAGAGGGTTCTGCTTCTTCTGGCCCGATGCGACGAAGGGACGGGGAGCGATGCAGCTTTGTTGGATTTAGCCATCAGTTCTTCACCCCTCTTCTTGCGATGTATACGAAGAACGGAACCCCCAAGATTGCTGTCATCACGCCTACCGGAATTTCCTTAGGCATGGCGATGTATCTGGAGCCGATGTCGGCCGATACGAGCAGGATGGCCCCCGTCAAGGCACAATAGGGTAATATCCAACGATGATCCGTCCCGACAAAATGCCGAATGATATGCGGGATGATAATGCCAACGAAGGCGATAGGGCCAGCAACAGCAACAGAGCCGCCGGCGAGCAGGATGACGGCTGCAGCGGCTAACGCTTTAATTAAGCTCGTACGTTGGCCCAGTCCTTGCGCAACGGTTTCGCCCATCGCCAATACGTTAAGTTGTCTAGCGAGCATGAGAGCAAGAACCAAGCCGATTCCCATATAAGGAAGGACGTTCAGCAACTGCTCCGTCCCGCGTCCGGTCACAGATCCTACGAGCCAGACGAGCACCTGATCGAACATCTTCCCGTCGGAGAGCATAAGCCCTTGAGTCAACGAATAAAAAAACGCTGCCATCGAAGCCCCTGCCAACGTGATCTTGATCGGCGTCATGCCGTCTCGACCCAGGCTGCCGAGAAGAAATACGACCGCTCCACTAAGCGCAGCTCCGATCAAGGCGACCCAGGTTAAGGCTTGAATCCCCGATAAGCCAAGCCAACCCGAGGCCAAGATAATAAAGAAAGCAGCCCCAGAATTTACGCCCAACGTGCTGGGCGAAGCGATGGGGTTGCGGGTGATGACTTGCATCAATGCGCCCGCAACGGCGAGGCAGGCACCGACGGAGGCAGCGATCAAAGCGCGCGGTACACGGGCCGTCTGAATGAGCAGGTGTTCATTGCTTCCGTTCGGATGGACAAAGGATTCCCAGACGGTAGAAAATGGGATGTCCGTCACGCCAAAGCTGATACTGCATACGACGGCTGCGGCTAATACCAGCGCACAAATCAACAAGCCTAAACCTTTCATCGGACTAGATTACCCACTTTCTAGATCAAAATAATAATGACCTTTAAATCTTAGAAGATAGGGAAGAGTCTGTCAATGAGGCTGATAATCATTCTTAATTGTAATTGTATTGACAAACTAAAGGGGGATGTCCTATATTCATGAAGATGATAATCATTATCACTCAAAGAGAACATTAAAATGACAAAAGGGGAGAAGGATCATGAACCATACTCATACCCAAAAAACAAACCGCAGGCGCTTAGTCTTATGGGCTTTCGCGGTTATGGCGCTGGCACTCGTTGTTGCGGGATGTGGGAATAGCAATACGCAAGGATCGTCCAACAATACCGATACCAACGGAAGCGCGGCAACCGAGAACCAAACGGCAGACAACAGCACGAACGCCGCGACAAATGGCAAACGG
Organism: Paenibacillus sp. J14; assembly: GCF_000518465.1. Taxonomy (NCBI): domain Bacteria; kingdom Bacillati; phylum Bacillota; class Bacilli; order Caryophanales; family Paenibacillaceae; genus Paenibacillus; species Paenibacillus sp. J14. Next base: position 43,944 of record NZ_JADQ01000023.1, read on the forward strand.
GTTGTGAAGCATGCGATGGGGGAAACGGAAATTACAGGTACCCCGCAAAAAGTTGTGGTCTTGACAAACGAAGGTACGGAAGCGCTATTAGCACTGGGAATTAAGCCGGTCGGAGCCGTGCGCTCCTGGCTCGGGGATCCGTGGTATCCACATATTCAGGACGAGATGGAGGGCGTAACGGTAGTTGGTGAGGAAAGCCAGCCGAACCTTGAGCTGATCGCTGGCCTGAAGCCTGACCTCATTATCGGGAACAAGATGCGTCAGGAGAAAGTATATGAGCAACTGCAGGCGATTGCCCCTACCGTGATGTCCGAGGACTTGCGCGGCAACTGGATGAACAACTTTAAATTGTACGCCGAAGCCTTGGGACTCACCGATAAAGGGGATGAGTTGCTGGCTGACTTCGACGCACGAATTGCTGATTTTAAAGCTAAAGCCGGAGACAAGTTGAACGAAACGGTATCCGTCGTTCGCTTTATGGACGGGAAGACCCGCGTGTACCACACGAATACGTTCTCGGGGATTATTTTTGAACAGCTGGGTATTGCCCGAAATGCCATGACGCTAAATGCGAAGGATACGTTTGTTGATGAAATCACCAAGGAACGGCTGCCTGAAGTAGACGCCGATCGAATTTTTTACTTCACTTACGAAACCGGCGACGGAAATGCGAGCCAAACCGAGCAAGATTGGACTAACGATCCGTTATGGAACAATCTGAGCGCCGTCAAGAACGGCCAAGCCTACAAAGTGGACGACGCCATCTGGAATACCGCTGGTGGGATCAAAGCAGCCAACTTGATGCTGGACGACTTGTACAAATTTTATGAGATTGAAAAGTAGTCACTATTGAACCGGCCTTGAAAAACGTCCAACAATCTCTGTGGATTCGACTACATTCATGAACGCGTGCGGGTCTGTACTCACGACCGCTTTACGGACGGCAGCGAGCTCGTATCTAGTTGTCACGGTCATCAAGGTATAGTTTTTCTCTTCGTGATATCCGCCCTCAGAACTGAGGCAGGTAATGCCATGATGCAGCTTGCGCAGTTGGCAGAGCATTTCATCTTTACGCTTCGTAATGATGAAGCAGGTCACTTTGATATGACCGACGTGAATCATATCAACGACTTTCCCTTTGACAAAGGTCGACAACATCGAATATAGGGCGAGATCCCAGCTTTGAAAAAAGCCAAGCACTAAAATAACAAGCCCGTTAAGCAGAAAGAGGATGTTCCCCATGGGGACGTCCTTTTTTCGTGTGACGATGGATCCAAGAATATCGAACCCGCCGGTCGAGCCTCCGACCCGCAGCGAAAATCCGATGCCTGCTGCAGAGATGATTCCGCCGAATACCGCGGCCAGAATTGGATCTCGGGTGACTTGCACCTCGGGGATGATAGAGATAAACCAGGTGGTGCTGACGACAGAGATACAGCTAAGCACGATATAACGACGTCCAACAGCTTTCCAGCCCCATAGAATCAAGGGGACATTCAGTAGAAAGTAGACAAGTGAGATATTCCATCCCGTCAAATACACGATAATGGATGCAAGGCCCGTGACGCCCCCAGACAGCAGTCTATGCGGAATCAGGAACAAATTGAGCCCTGCAGCTACGAGTACGGCAGAGAGCAGGATGACAGCGATCTCCTGCGTTGGTTTTAAACATGCTCGTAACGGTTTTTCGATCATCGGACGATACTGGTCCAAATTCATATCTGCGCCTTCCTTAAAGATAACGGTTTTTTTAAGATATGATTATCGGCTAAAATTATCTTTTTTATCACAACGATCGACAATGACTTATCTCACCGCTGATGGGGAATCTTATTGGAGAATTCTCACTTGAAAGCGAGGGATATCCATGGTACAACCAAAAGGGAATAACGGGAAAGGTCGTCAAGAGATGGACCCGGCACTACGCCTGGCCCGGTTTAAGGCGGAAGTCATGATGCGTGAGGGATACAATGCCCCTCCAGAGCGGCCCGATGATGTGAAATATGAAGTGGCCCAATCGTTAGGCGTTCCGCTGCGCGAAGGGGATAACGGTGATTTAACGACCGCGAAGGCCGGCAAGGTTGGCGGTGTCATCGGCGGAGCGATGGTCAAGGAAATGATTCGCTTGGCGAAAGAACGCTTAAACAATCAGCAGTAAAGTTGGATACGGAAATCTAGATGCGATTCATACGAGAGAACGTGCAGGAGGGTTCACCATGGCTGTGAGTGAATGGGATCAACTGAAGCTCCACCTTCAGGAGTGGGTGGAAGAGTGCCGAGAAACAAGCGCTGCAGGCAAGGTTGCGGAGTACATCCCGGAGCTGTCCAAGGCGAAGCCAGATTTGCTGGGGATTCATATCCTGGATGCTCAGGGGCGATCGATCTCTGCGGGGGAAGCTCAGGACAGTTTTACGATGCAGAGCATTTCGAAAGTATTCACGTTGATTCTGGCCCTCATGGACCATGGGGAATCCGCTGTTTTCGCTAAGGTCGGCATGTAACCAACCGGTGATCACTTTAACTCCATCATGAAGCTGGAGTTGGTGCAGCCGGCGATTCCCTTTAATCCGTTAATTAATGCTGGCGCTATCGTGGTGTCTTCCATGATCAAAGGGGAAAATGCGGAGGCGAAATCGGCACGGATCTTGTCATTCTTTCGCGAATTGGCCGGCAATTCCAACCTGGAATACGATAGGGAAGTCTATCTTTCCGAATCGAAGACGGCGCATTTGAATCGATCGATCGCTTATTTTTTGTTGGATAAAGGGGTGTTGGGCTGCGGCGTTGAAGAGGTGCTGGACATTTACTTCCGGCATTGTGCAATAAAGGTCTGCTGTGAGGATTTAGCGCGGATGGCGCTGGTTCTGGCCTTTGACGGGAAGGACCCCTTGACGGGCAAGACGCTGATTCCCCGACGGTATGTGCAAATCGCGAAAACGTTTATGGTGACTTGTGGAATGTACAACGGGTCCGGAGAATTTGCCATCGAAGCAGGGCTTCCGGCAAAAAGCGGCGTATCCGGCGGGATCTTGACGCTAGTGCCCGGACGTTACGGAATTGGCGTGGTGGGGCCTGCACTCAATTCCAAAGGTAATAGCATCGCAGGCGTCCAGTTAATAGAACGGCTATCGCAAGCGTTGGATTGGAGTCTATTTTAAGGAGCCTATTTAATAGGAAAGGGCATATTTAGGTGAATAACAATTTTCGAGGAATTTTAAAACAAATTGTGCTTTATTCTCATACCCACTTCCGTTTGGAGTCGTTACTATAAAGGATGTAAACAGATATTTACGATTCAAATGGGAGGGTTATCAATGTTTAAATGGAAGCGTTTACTGACGACGCTGGTAGCGGTTACCATGGTTGGTGCACTGGCTGCCTGCGGCGGCGGTACAAACGGCAATGCAGCCAAACCGGCTGGAGCTGCTGGAGAAAGCAATGCTTCAACGAGTTCGGGCAATGAGCCGGTGAAACTGCGGATTATGTGGTGGGGGGCTCAGGAACGGCATGAAGCCACCTTGGCAGCTCTTGATTTGTACACGAAAAACCATCCGAACATCACTTTTGAACCGGAATACTCTGGGATGGACGGTTATTTGGACAAGCTGTCAACTCAAGCGGCGGCGAAAAATGCACCGGACATCATTCAACTTGATCCGGGCTGGACGCCAGACTGGTCTAGCCGCAAGCAATTAGCACCTCTGGATGGGGTTGATGTGTCGAAGATCGATCCGAAGCTCTTGGCCGGCGGTCAACTGGATGGAACGCAATACGCGATTCCGCTCGGTTCTGTGGCGTTTGGGATGATTTATGACAAGGCCGCATTGGACAAGCTGGGCGTCAAAAATCCGGAAAACGGCTGGACCTGGGATGATTTCTTCGCCCTGGCGAAGGAACTGAAAGGTAAGCTGCCAAGCGGTCAGTATTTTACCAAAGATTATGCTGCTAACTACTTCATGTACTCAGCGTATCAATATAGTAAAGGTAAAGGCACGGTCATTACGGATGATGGGAAGTTTAACATCGATGAAGCTTCCTTCATGGAATGGACCAAGCATTTTGAGGAACTGCGCAACGAAGGGCTAGTACCGCCGGCGGACGTCAACTCCTCTGACAAAGAGTTCGATCCGCAAATGGACCTGATGGTAGCCGGTAAAATCTTGTTCCGTTACAGCTTCTCCAACAACTACGGGGCATGGGACAGCATCAAGCCAGGCGCTTACGCGCTCGTTACGATGCCGCGAGCTGAGGAAGCCGGGGGTTGGTTGAAACCTTCGATGTACCTGTCTGTGTCCGAGAACTCCGAGCATAAGGCAGAGGCCGTAGAGTTTATCAACTGGTTCGTCAATGATCCGGAAGCTTCCAAAATCCTGAAAACCTCGCGGGGCTTGCCAGTTAACAAGGATAATGCAACTGCGTTGGAATCCAGCATGAGCGAAGTGGATAAAGTAGGCATGGAGCTGCTCCGCGCTACTGAGAAAGACGGCCAAACCTGGACAGCTGGTCCAGGCGGCTGGACGAACTATATCGATAAAGACTTCCCTCTGGTCCATGATCAGCTGAGCTTCGGCAAGATTACACCAGAAGAAGCCTATAAGCAATTGAAAGAAGCAGCTATGGCTTACGAATAAGATTTACATTCGACTTCAGCCCGGAACAGGTTTCTCGTTCCGGGTTGATTTTTACCAGGGAAGGGGGAGGTCATGCATGCTGCGCATTCAAGATGTTCTCGACCAGTTAACACGGGTCCAGCCTACGGTAGATGGTTTAGTCAGCGGTAAGGCGGAATCCCAAGTGCGCGGAATCGCGGTGACGTTTATGGCCACGCAAGCGGCGATCGAGCAGGCAGCTTCGCTGGGAGCTAACTTGTTGATATCGCATGAAGGGGTTCTTTACAGGCATCAGATGGACACGACAAAGCTTCTGGAAGAGGATCCTGTTGCCCGTTATAAGCTGCAGCGATTAAAGGAGCTGGACCTTGCGATCTATCGCTACCATGACGGTATTCACCGGGAGACTCCGGACGGCATTACCGCCGGGTTGATTGAGGAGCTCGGTTGGCAGGATGCGGTGCGGGAATATCGCCCTGCGTCCGCAGTTTTAGAGCATTCGGGCATGACTCTGCAGGAGCTGGCCAGCTTGTTAAAGCGGAAGCTGAATCTACCGTTTATCCGGTTTACAGGGAATCCGAAACTGATATGTCGGAAAATTGGAGTGCTGGTTGGTTACCGGGGCGGCGGCGATCTGGCGATCCCGCTGCTTAGAGAGGTCGATCTCATCATTGCCGGTGAAGGCCCGGAATGGGAAGCGCCTGAGTATGTGCGGGATGCCGTCTATCAAGGGCGGGAGAAGGCGATGATGTTCCTTGGCCACGGTCCCAGCGAAGCGCCTGGAATGAAGCGGTTAGCCGGCAAGCTTCGTTTGGCTTTCCCAACCCTTCCGGTGCATGTGATCGAAAATGAAACGTTATTTCAATGGATATGACAGGGGGAGATTCCATGAGCAAAACAACTACTATGACGGAAGTTGGTTATGATGCCTGGCTTCGATACCGGAGGATTGAACCGGGAGAGAGACGGACGGAGTTAGATCAATGTGACGGCATCGTTATCGATGGCACGGATGAACCGGCAGCGCACACTGCTGCTCAGGAGCTGTCGAGAGGTTTATCCCAAATGCTGGGGCGTGAGATTTCTATTATGGAAAGTGCAGGGGACCGTCCTTGTTTTGTGCTGGGGCTGTTGGGGCATAGTCCTATCCTAGATGAGGTATTTTCGGAAGGGAAGGCTTCCTTGCAATTGGGGGCGGAAGGCTATGCTCTGCGGTATAAACCGGATTCCGCTCGGTTCGCCATCGGTGCGGAGAATGCCTCCGGTTTATTGTACGGGGTGTTTGACTTGCTGCGCCGCTTGGGGACTGGACAGTCGCTGCAAGGATTGAATATTTCGGAGCGACCGGTGAACGTACTGCGGATGGTGAATCAATGGGACAACATGGACGGCAGCATTGAGCGCGGTTACGCAGGAGCTTCGATTTTTTACGAAAATCATCGGTTCACACAGAACCTGGAACGCATTACCGACTATGCGCGGCTACTGGCATCGACAGGAATCAACGCGATTTCCATTAACAATGTCAATGTGCATCGGGTCGAGACCGGGCTGATTACGAAGGAATTTCTGCCGGATGTCGCCAAGGTGGCTGAAATCTTCCGCAGCTATGGCATTAAGCTGTTCCTCAGCATTAATTACGCAGCGCCGCTTGAAATCGGCGGATTATCTACTGCCGATCCGCTGGTTCCAGAGGTTGCAGCATGGTGGCGGGAGCGCGCAGATGAGATTTACCAGGCGATCCCGGACTTTGGCGGCTTCCTGGTAAAGGCAGATTCGGAGAACCGACCGGGACCATTTACGTATGGACGGGATCATGCAGACGGTGCCAATATGCTGGCCGAGGCATTGGAACCTTACGGCGGACTAGTGATCTGGCGCTGCTTCGTTTACAACTGTAAGCAGGACTGGCGGGATCGCAAAACAGATCGGGCACGGGCTGCCTATGATCATTTCGTTCCGCTCGATGGACGGTTTAAAGAGAACGTGATTTTGCAGGTGAAAAACGGCCCAATCGACTTTCAAGTGCGCGAGCCCGTATCGCCGCTGCTAGGTGCGATGCCTGCGACAAATCAAATGATCGAGTTCCAAATCACCCAAGAATATACCGGGCAGCAACGTCATGTCTGCTACCTCGTACCTCAGTGGAAGGAAGTGCTGGACTTCGATACCCATCTGAAGGGCGAGGGCTCGACCATCAAACGGATTGTGGACGGTACGCTGCATAGTTCCCGTTACAGCGGGTTTGCCGCGGTTTCCAATATCGGGAACGATGCTAACTGGACCGGTCATTTGCTGGCACAGGCGAACTTTTATGGCTATGGGCGGCTGGCCTGGAATCCGGACCTTAGCGCTGAAGCGATTGCGGAGGAATGGATTAAGCTCGTATTTGGAAGCGACGAGCGGGTCAACCAAGTGATCCTTCGTATTTTGATGGATTCCTGGAGCATTTATGAAAGCTACACCGCTCCGCTGGGCATCGGCTTTATGGTGAATCCAAACCATCATTATGGCCCGAATGTCGATGGTTATGAATACTCGATGTGGGGGACGTATCATTTTGCGGATTGCCACGGGATCGGTGTGGACCGCACGAAAGCTACGGGAACGGGATATACCTCACAATATGCAGAGCCGAATCAAAGTTTATACGAAAAGCTGGAGACGTGTCCCGACGAGCTGTTGCTCTTCTTCCATCACGTGCCGTACACCCATGTGCTCCAATCCGGCAAGACGGTCATTCAGCATATTTACGATACTCATTTTGAAGGGGTTGAGCGAGCCGAGGAGTTGGTGGAATTGTGGGCTGGTCTATCCGGCTTGATGGAAGATTCGCTGCATCAGCAGGTTGCCGAGCGATTGGCGGAGCAAGCGGAGCATGCCAAGGAGTGGCGTGACCAAATCAATACGTACTTCTATCGCAAAAGCGGCATTAACGATCAGCAAGGACGTCGGATTTATTAAGATTATTTTTTTCGTGATATTTTAAAAGATTTCGAGGATTCCTCTTCTACAACCGGCCGTGGGCCCGCCCTATACTTGAACTATAAGGCATTCTGAAACTGCAGAGGTGAATCAAGCATGAAAAGTTCCGCGGCCTTGAGCTTAGAAGACGCGCCAGTCAGCAACAAACGCCGGACCTTCCACAAACGATGGAATGCTCCGGTGGCCGGCTATTTATTTATTTCACCGTGGCTGCTCGGTTTTCTCGGGCTGACCGCATACCCGCTGATTTTATCGTTGTACTACTCGTTTACGGACTACACGTTGTTGGAACCGATTCATTGGGTAGGGACCAAAAACTACGAGCTGATCTTTACGGCAGACTCCAAATTTGTCACCTCGGTTAAGGTTACGTTCCTGTACGTCTTAGCCTCGGTCCCTCTCAAGCTGATCGCAGCGTTGCTTGTCGCCATGGTGTTGAACCGGGCGGTGCGGGGGATCGGATTGTACCGTACGGCGATTTACTTCCCGTCGTTGATCGGTGGCAGTATCGCGGTATCGCTGCTTTGGCGGAATATTTTTGGTGTAGACGGGATCTTTAACAAAATTATCGGAGCGTTTGGCTTTGAGGGGAAAGGTTGGATCACCAGCCCCGATACGGCGTTAAGTACGCTGGTGTTGCTGACGGTCTGGCAGTTCGGTTCATCGATGGTAATCTTCCTGGCCGGACTTAAGCAAATCCCGGCTGAACTGTATGAGGCATCCGCCGTGGACGGCGCCGGTAGGTTCCGTCAGTTCTTCAACATCACGCTGCCGATGCTCTCGCCGGTATTGTACTTCAACCTGGTGATGGGCGTGATCAACGCGTTCCAAATGTTTACGTCAGCGTTTGTCATCACAAACGGCGGCCCAATGAACTCGACGTTTGTGTATGCGCTATATTTGTACGAGCGGGCGTTTAGCCGGTATCAGCTGGGTTATTCGTCGGCACTCGCCTGGATCATGTTGGTGATGATCGTGATTGCTACGTTAATCATTGCCGGAACTTCGAAATATTGGGTGTTCTACGAGACGGAACCGGAAGGGAGAAATGGCAAATGACCTTTAAATGGAAGCCGCTGGTTCGGCACTTCTTTATGATTCTGTTTAGCTTGGTCATGATCTACCCCGTGCTGTGGTGGATCGGCGCGTCGCTGAAGACGAACGGCGAGCTGGCTTCGCCAAATATTTTCCCTTCGGTTCCTCAATGGAGCAACTTTGTGAAGGGCTGGAATGCGGTGCCGGGTCACACATTCACCGATTTCTATCTGAACACTTTCGCCTTAGAGGCCGCGGTTATTGCTGCGACGCTGGTATCCAGCACGCTCGTAGCGTTTGGGTTCGGAAGATTGAATTTCCCTTTGAAAAACCTCTGGTTCTCCTTGTTTATGCTCACCTTAATGATGCCGGGGCAGGTGCTGATCATTCCGCAATACGCTTTGTTCCACCAGCTCGGATGGGTGAATACGTATTTGCCGTTTATCGTGCCGCATATGCTTGCGGGCGGTGCGGGCGGGACGTTCTTCGTCTTCCTGCTGATCCAGTTCGTGCGCGGCATTCCGAAGGAGCTGGACGAATCGGCCAAAATCGACGGCTGCTCGTGGTTCGGGATCTACTTCCGGATTGTCATGCCGCTGATGGTTCCGGCGATCGTGACCGTCACCATCTTCTGCTTCTTGTGGAACTGGGACGACTTCCTTGGACATCTGTTGTATCTCAATTCGGTAGACAAATATACGGTTAGCCTGGCGCTGCGGATGATTAACGATTCCCAGTCGGCTCAAGAATGGGGACAACTGCTGGCGATGTCGCTCGTCTCCATCATTCCGGCTACCTTGATCTTTATGTTCTTGCAAAAATACTTCGTTGAAGGGATTGCCACAACCGGAATAAAGGGATAAGGGTGGCGGATAGCCAATTATATAACGGTAAAGCGTGAACGACCTTCGCAGCTTTACCGTTTTTTCCTTACACCTGAAGGGAGTGCAGCCTTGCGCATGACGAATCCGTTTAAGAAATTCAGAATTGACAGTTTGTTTTTTCGCAGTTTTTCTATCTTTATGGTGGCCGTCTTGGCTTGTATTGCCTGGGCCAGCTATCTTATTTCATCGAATGAACTGGCCAAGACCAGTTCCCATTACCAGCAGTTGTTGCTGGATGAGCTAAATAACGAAATTACCACTCGGTTGGTGACGATTGAGCAAATTTCGTTGTCGACGTCACGCGATAATGAACTGATTACGTTCCTGCGCGATCGGCAGGATGAATACGATCGGCATCGCCGCTCTGTGAGTGTGGAGCGCGCTTTAGCGAATTTGACCTATTCGATTCCGATCATCCAAGGAATCGACTTATATATGGAGCGTCCGTTACGTGGGGACGCCAACAGCTATATCCAATTCCGTAGTCTAGGCGATCTGGCTAAGCAAGATTGGGTGGAGGCGCTCGACAAGAATGATTTTGCCTGGGTTAGCGAGCATGAAGTCCCCAGTTTCCAAGGGAACGTGCGGGTGCTCAGCTTCGCCCGCAAAATCGTCGAGGAGAACAAATACCTCGGCGTGCTCGTCGTCCACGTCAAAGCCAAAGAGATTGAACAACTCTTAGCTGGACATTCTGCGCCGGCGAATCGGATAATGATTGACACGTTGGGCCAGCTGACACTAAAAACCGGCCTGGTGCCTGAGCATACCGAGTTATCCCAATGGATCAATGTAAAAACGGATCAATCGGGATACGTTCATATCCGGGGGAACAAGGAGCTGGGGGATTCCCTGCTGGTATATTCCAAGATGCAGGATTCCCATTGGATGCTCGTGGAAGTCACGCCTTGGAGTGAAATTACGAGCGGCAGTTTCCGTCTGGCACTGGTCATCGGCGTGATTGGCGTGATCGCCATTTTGCTTGTCTTGTTGCTTACGCTTTACTTAAGCCGCCAATTTACCAAACCGATCAAACAGCTGGTGACCGCCATGCGGCAATATTTCGTAGGCGGCCGGGACGAAGCAGGCAGCGGCGAGCATCCCGTTGATCTGCCCAACGATTACGAGAACGAGTTTGGGTATCTGTTTGATGGATATCGCAAGCAGATGGAGCAGATTGAAGAGTTGTACCGATCACTGCGACTAAGATACGAGCAGCAACGTAAAGCGGAAATCGAAGCGCTGCAGGCCAATATCAACCCGCATTTTTTGTACAACATGCTGGATCAATTAAACTGGATGGCCATCGAAGCTGGACAGGACGAGCTTAGCCGGATTCTCGAGCTGATGGGCAGGATGTTTCGGATTGGCTTATCCAACGGCAACAGCTTTATTACCATTGGCGAGGAGCTGGAGCATATCCATTGTTACTTGGAAATTCAGCAACTTCGTTGGCAAGCCGGAGGCGGCGGTGAACTGGACTACACGATCGATGCTCCGTTCTCCGTTCAGGAGTTGTTTATTCCCAAGCTGACACTGCAACCGTTCGTTGAGAATGCCATCGTCCACGGATTTAACGGACGTACTTGCGGGAAGTTGTGGATCACGCTGGAGGAACAGTCGAACCGGCTTGTGATTACGATCGATGACGACGGCGCTGGACTGCAGCAGGCCGTGCCTCGTGAGCGGAAGCGGAGAACGGGAGGTTACGGCATCCGCAATGTGAAGGAGCGTATCGCGGGTTACTTTGAAGGCGCTTACGGCGTAGAGTTATCTCAACGGGAGGAAGGGGGAACCCGTGTGGTGATTACGTTGCCGAAGCTGTTGGAGCCCCCGGTGCCTCAACTGATCGAACCGCTTGAACCCGGACCGGCTGCATAAACCGTAGGTCCGTGCCGAAACATCTAAAACATCTTGGAGAGAACTGTCAAGGAGGTAGTTGAGGGTGTGGAAAATCGCCATCATTGATGATGAACGCCAAGTGCTGCAGGGGATGAAACGGGCGATTCCGTGGGAACAGCTTGGGGCGACCTGGGTTGGGGAAGCCCAGAACGGGAAGGACGGGCTGGAGGTGGTCCGGCAAACCAATCCGGATATCGTCATCACGGATATTTATATGCCTGCGATGAATGGCATTGATATGATTGAGCAGCTGCGGAAGGAAGGGTATGACGGGAAAGTCATTATTTTTAGCGGCTACTCCGATTTCGAGCATGCGCGGCAAGCGCTGCGCTTTAATGTCAGCGATTACGTCTCCAAGCCGATCAGTATGCCCACGCTGAAGTCAATTCTGGGCAAGGTGATCGATGAGTTGGCCGAGGAGGAAGAAAACCGTCGTAAACAGGGCGAGCTGGAGCGAAAGCTGAGCCTGTATGAGCCGTTTATTGAGAAGGAATGGGTTCGCTCGGCGGTTGTCGGAACGCTGGACAGCTCTTACCGCGAGGCTGGGCGATTGCCGGAGCCTTATCGGCATTGGACGGATTTTCGCCATGTGACGATCGGGATCGATCTTGTCCGGGATGCGCGCGTTGGCCAATTTTCCTTGACGGATTGGAATCTGTTCCGTTTTGCGATCAGCAATATTGTTTGCGAGGTGGCCCGCAAAAGGTTCGGGATTGTGGAATATACCGAGTTGCACAGCACGAGGGCTGTTTTAATCGTCCACCCGCGTCCAGAGGAGCCCAAGGAATTGCTGGAGCAGAAGCTGTATGAACTGGGTGTGAAGCTGATCGATGCGATCAAAAGCTATCTGAAACTGGTTGTCCGCGTCGGGATTGGAGGCGTGAAAGCGCAGTGGCAGCACATTCCGGATTCAACGGAAGAAGCGTTCCGCGCGATCGACATGAGGTTGGGACGGCGAGATTCCACATACGCGTTATATCATTATCAGGACGAAGAAGACGGAAACACGGCAGCGGCGAATTTATTTTCGGTGAAATTTTACGTGGAATTGGCTTCGGCGTTGAAGGCGTCCCAGGAAGCGGAAGCTAAGAAGCTGGTGGCTGATTACATGAACCGGCTGGAGCTGCAGAAAGCGATGACTCCGGAAACGGTGCAAATTTTAGCTTGCGAGCTATGGGGGGTATTTACGTATTGCCTCTATGAAACTGGGGTGCTGCTGAATGATCTGGTCCCCGAAGGGCAGATCACCAAAGAGTTGGTTGGCTTAACGGGGCCAGAGCAGCTGACCGAATGGTTATCGGATAAAATTACGCTGATCTGCAGCAGCCGCCAGTGGCGAGGGAACAGTAAGCACCGGCAGGTAGTGGATTATATGACCGGCTATATCCATGAGCATTATGCCGAGGATATTACGCTAGCGGAGTTGTCGGAAAAGCTGTACATTTCCCGCAACCACTTGTCGATCATATTCAAAAACATGACCGGCGAAACGTTCAACAACTACTTAACGCGTGTTCGGATCGAAAAAGCCCGCGAGTTGTTGCTTGAGCGCAATCGGCTTGTTTATGAGGTCGCCGAACAGGTCGGCTACAAGAATGTGCCTTATTTCAGTACACTGTTCAAAAAAATCACCGGTATGAGCCCAACCGATTTGATCAAATAAAGAAACTGGGGAGAGAGATATCATGATAAACATCGCCATTATTGGCACTGGCTCGATTGCAAGTACCCATCTGGAGGCGTTTGCCCGCTTTCGTGACCGTTGCCGGATTATGGCGCTGGTCGATCGAAGCGGAGGGAAGGCGGCCAAGCTCAAAGAGCGTTTTGGATTGGACTGCACGATCTACTCGGATTACAAGGAAGTGTTGAGCTTAGAATCGGTGGATTTAGTATCGATCTGTACACCGCCGTCAACTCACGCCGACATTGCTTCGGATTTTCTGCTTGCGGGCAAGCATGTACTGGTGGAAAAGCCGATGGCTCCATCATTGTCCGAATGTGATCGGATGCTGGAGGCAGCTGCCCAAGGTCAAGCGCTGTTGTCCGTTGTGGGGCAGAACCGCTTCTATGATCCGATTCGCCGGGTGAAGCGGGTGATTGATGCCGGCTTGGCTGGCCGCATTGTCCATACCGAGGTGAATTCCTATTGGTGGCGCGGCAGCAGCTATTACGATGTGGAATGGCGGGGGACGTGGGAAAATGAAGGTGGTGGTTGTGTGATGAACCACGCGGTGCATCATCTGGACCTGCTGCTATGGCTTCGGGGGATGCCTTCTAGAGTCCACGCAGTTACCGCCAATACGTCGCACAGGAATTCCCAGGTCGAGGATTTGTCTATCGCGGTCTTGGAGTATCCCGACGGAGGTCTTGCGCAAGTGACCAGTTCCGTTGTTCATCATGGTGAAGAACAACGGCTTGTTTTTCAGGGGGAGCGCGCGAAGGTGGGAATTCCTTGGCAACTGTATGCCTCGGAAGAAGGTGAAGGCGGATTTCCGAAGCGGAATCCGGATCTGGAAGTGGAGATCCAACGAGCAGCGGAGGAGGTCGTGCCGCTTCAATACACCGGACATGCCGGGCAAATTGACGATGTGCTTACCGCCATTGAAACGGGCTCTCGGCAGGTGCTGATCGACGGGAATGAGGGGCGAAACACGATCGAGCTGATCATGGCGATTTATGAATCAGCCGCAACGGGGAAAGTGGTTACGCTGCCATTGGCTAAAGATTCAATCTTTTATTCACGGGAGAGGATTATTGGTCGAGCCCCCAGGTTTCACCAACAGGCTTAAGACGATGATTATGGAGGAGGAATCAGGCATGGCCATCACATTTAGCATTATCGGCGGAGCGGGCTTTCGTGCCCAATATTATTTAAGAATTGCCGAGGCGATGCCGGATCGGTTCCAAATCGGGGGTCTGGTTGTCCGCGACGAAACGAAGGCACTCGCGATGGAGCGTCAGTGGGGCGTCCGAACGTACCGCTCGGTGGAAGCTCTGCTCCAGCAAGAGCAGCAGGATTTCGTTGTGCTGTCGGTGAGCGGCTCAGAGATGCTGCCTTACTTGCTAAAACTGGCCGAAACGGGGATTCCCGTCCTCTCGGAAACTCCACCGGCGGCGGACCTCGCAGGACTGGAGTTGCTGTATGCACGGCTTGGCCAAAGCGGGGCGAAAATCCAGGTGGCAGAGCAGTATCATCTGCATCCGATTCAGCAAGCGAGACTCCAGTTGATTGAAACGGGACGGCTGGGACGGATCACGGAAGCAACCGTTTCGATCTCCCATTTATACCATGGTGTCAGCCTGATTCGCAGGTTGCTGGGAGTTGCTTTTGAAGAAGTACGGATTCGTGCCATGCGGTTCGAATCAAGTTGGGTGCAGGGACCAACGCGCAGTGGTCCGCCAACGGAGGATCGGCTTGTCCCTTCCTCACGAGAACTGGCATGGCTTGATTTCGGTGATCGGTTGGGGATCTATGATTTTACCCGCGATCAGCATCGTTCTTGGATTCGCTCCAATCATTGCTGTGTCCGCGGCGAACGCGGTGAAATTTTTGATTCTCGGGTGTTAATCCAACAGGAGGATACGACCCCGCTGCAACTGGAGCTGAAGCGTGTAAATAAAGGTGAGTTAGAGAATCAGGAGGGTTATTTTCTACAGGGGATTCTCTGCGGGGAACAGTGGCTGTATACCAATCCGTTTGCCCCGGCTAGATTATACGATGATGAATTGGCGATTGCGACTTGCCTGTTAAGGATGGGCGAATATGTTCAGGGCGGGCCGGAATTTTACGGTTTGTGGGAGGCCGCACAGGATCATTATCTCGGGATGATGATCGAACGGGCAGCGAGTACCGGTGAGACGGTGGTTGCAGCTCGTCCGAGCTGGGCCTGAAATTTTCTCAAAAAAAGATTTGACCTTCACGTAACGTCAACGTTTATCATGAGTGTTGTCAGGAGGTGAGCTTGTGGAATACACCATTCAGAAGCTGGGGAATCTGGCCGGGGTCAGTACCCGGACGCTGCGTTATTACGATGAGATCGGACTTCTGAAGCCGGCAAGAACGAACTCGTCGGGATATCGCATCTATGGCCGTCGGGAAGTCGATCTGCTGCAGCAGATCTTGTTCTATCGTGAACTTGGCCTGAGTCTGGAAGATATCCGGTCCATCGTCACCGATCCCGGATTCGACGGTACCCGCGCACTGAGAGAACATCGGAATCAGCTCCTTGACAAACGCAAGCAACTCGACGCGTTAATTGCGAATGTGGAAAAAACGATCGCGTCACATGAAGGGAGAATCTCGATGCAAGATCAAGAGAAATTTGAAGGCTTTAAGAAGCAGTTGATCGAGGAGAACGAGCGTAAATATGGCCGGGAGATCCGAGAAAAATACGGGGAAGACACGATAAAGAAATCCAATCAGAAGCTGATGAATATGACCCAAGAGGAATATGCGAAGGTTACGCAGCTCGAGAACGAAGTTAAGGTCGCATTAGCCGAGGCCATGAAAACGGGCGATCCTGCCGGTGAACTTGCTCAAAAGGCTGCTGATTTGCACAAGCAGTGGTTGACGTTCTACTGGAACGAGTACAGCAAGGAAGCCCATGCCGGGCTGGCGCAGATGTACGTCGATGATGAGCGCTTTAAAGCTTATTACGACAAGGATCAGCCTGGAGCGGCCGAGTTCCTGCGGGATGCGATTCAAATCTATACCGGGATGAAGAAATAGTAGTATTGAGAAGAACTCCGCGACGGGATGCCGCGGAGTTCTTTTTACGCGAGGGGCGTGAATTGAAATGGCTCTAGAATTTTCTGGCGTTAGGCTAAGCCTAAATTCATCGGTGAATCAATTGCGGCTTAAACCCAGTTTCCGTTGCGGAATACCGGCTCAATCGTTCCATCCGCGAGCTCTCCATCAATGTTGAGCTCTGCGGAGCCGATCATAAAATCCACGTGCGTTAGACTGACGTTGGCACCTCTGGCGAGCAGTTCTTCTTTGCTTAGCTGAGCGCCGTTTTCGATATTCACCGGATACGCGCTGCCCAAGGCGAAATGGCACGATGCGTTCTCGTCGATCCCGGTGTTATAGAAGATTCGGTTTAGTTTGGAGATAGGCGAATCATGCGGTACCAGAGCGATTTCGCCAAGGTGCTGGGCTCCTTCGTCGGTTTGAAGCAGATTCTCCAAATGCTCCCGTCCGGATTTGGCGTCGAAGCTTACGACTTTACCGTCTTTGAAGGTCAGCGTAAGGCCTTCCACAAGCTGGCCGTTCAAATTCAGCGGCATCGTGCTGGTGACGGTCCCGTTCACACCGGTACGGTGCGGCATGGAGTAGATTTCTTCCGTTGGCATATTGGCGACAAAATAGTTCCCTGCCGCATTGTAATCACCTCCGCCAAGCCATAGATGGCCTTCAGGCAACTCGACGTGGAGATCGGTGCCCGGCGCGCGGTAGTGCAGTTTTTTGTAACGTTTGGCATTCATATGCTCTTGCCGTTCTTTTAACTGTTGGATATGCGCGTGCCAGGCCGCGATCGGATCCTCGCGGTCAACGCGATTCATTTTGAATACGGCTTCCCACATTGCCGTAATCCGCTGTTCTTCGGGTAAATCGGCAAACACTTTGTCGGCCCAAGCCTTCGTTGGGGCTTTGATCAGCGACCAAGTGATCCGGTTGTTGCGCGTTTGGGCGGAATGCTTCTCCCGCGCTTTTGCTGCTGCTTTGACTGCGGTAGACACCTTGGAAGAAGGGATGCCGCGGAACAACTCCGGATCGGGTACTTTAATCCGAAGGATCGCACCGCCTTCCTCACCGAACTGTTCCGCCATATCAGCGAGCCACTGCGGGTAGTAGGCCAAGGATTCGTCCGTTGCATGCTCATAACGAATGCGGGTAATTTGCTCGTCCTCCCAATCGACGTGGACGTATCTGGCTCCGGCATCGTAGGCTTTAGCCACCAGCAGGCGGGTGAAATCCACCGTTTCCAGCGGTGCCGTCAGCATCAGGTTTTGACCGGGTTGGATGTTGACGCCAACGCGGATGACCAATTCGGCGTATTTTTCGAGAAGAACCTCAAAAGCTTCCATCATGTATTCCTCCAATAGGTTCAATAATATTCGTATTTCCGGAATTGCAAACAAGACTTATTGTAGCATGGAACTAGCGGAGAGAGAAAAAGTTAGTGATGGGAAGCGCATAGGTTCTATTGGATATGCCATAAATCGTGCATGATTTGAGCTGTATTTTCACATCCTAATCTCATCATTGCTCGAGGAGGAACTGAACATGGAAAATCCATTTTCCAGCTTACAATCCCAAAATCCAATTTCACTTGCACAACAATCGGTCAAAAAAGCGCATCGCGCGGTGACCCAAGCTCAATCGCATCCTCGTGAAGAAACGTTGGAGGGGGCACGTAACGCGATCGAAAAAGCGGAAAACGCCATCTCCCAGGCCGAAGGCCGGATGAATCCGGAACCGATCGAACGGGCCAAAGAAGACTTGGCCGAGGATCAAGCTGCATTGGCAGAAGTGGAAAACCAACTGGAATCATAATGAAGCCTGGGGGCGGGGATCCATCCAGAGATTTGGGTTGAATCTTCCATCCTTCATATGATGAATTAACAGTTTAAATGTTAAAATTACAGATAATGGGTTGACATTGACTGGAATAGCCTTTACTATAGACACACGCTTAGTTTCCAGTTCATTACTGGAAAGCGGGGGAACCATTTTTTGGGGCGAATCATTCTTTAACGATTGTAGGGTACCATCTTACCCGAGTCCGTCAGCTAACCTCGTCAGCAGTGGATGGGTCTAGTTTCAATTAACTTCACGAAAACTTCCATGGCCCTTATTAAGGGCCATTTTATATTTTTTTGTGTGGACCCCTGCTGGCGGAGCTATGCTTTCCCCCAAGCGAGGGGTCTCTTTTTATTTACCCCGACATGAAGAAGAAAGGAGGGGGGCTGGGCTTCGGAATTGAACTTGATTCAAAACCTACTAAACCGATGCAAAAAATAGGAAAGAAAGGCTGTGAGGATGGTTGAGGAAAGTGTCATGGTTGTTGATTTCATTGCTAGTAGCGGTATCGTTAACTGCCTGCAACTCAGGGCAGAACGCTGATTCAAGAAATGAGTCGGATTCTAAGGCAGAAGGGACGCTGGCGAAGGCAATTCAAAACGGGTCTATAACGGTTGGGTTCGCTAATGAGAAGCCTTATGCCTACAAAGATGCTAACGGAGAACTCACCGGTGAAGCGGTGGAGATCGCACGAGTAATTCTCCAAAGGCTGGGCATTCACGAGATGAAGGGGGAGTTGACGGAATTCGGTTCCTTAATTGCCGGTTTGCAGGCGAACCGATTTGATCTGATTACCGCTGGAATGTTCGTTAACCCGGAACGGTGTGAAGCCGTGTTGTTTGCCAACCCGGAGTATAGCATAGGTGAAGCGATTGCCGTCAAAAAGGGGAATCCTCTCGGCCTCGGCAGCTATGAAGATATCGCTAATAACGAAAAAGCACGGGTTGCCGTAATGACTGGTGCAGTCGAAATCGGTTATTTGCAGAAATCCGGTGTACCGGATGAACGTATCATTCAAGTTCCAGATCAGGCGTCGGCCATTAGCGCGCTTCAATCTGGACGTGTCGAAGCGATCACGATGACGGGACCTTCCTTGCAGGCCATGCTTGAATCTGCGGGGGATCAAGACATCGAAAGAGTAAGCGAGTTTACGCAACCGGTGATTGACGGTCAAAGTGTTCGCGGTTACGGGGCAACGGCGTTCCGTTTGGCGGATAAGGAATTTCAAGAGGCTTATAACGCGGAACTGGCCAAGATGAAGGAATCGGGCGAGCTCTTGGAAATCTTGCAACAATTCGGATTCACAGAGCAGGAACTGCCCGGAGACATGACAGCAGCCGAGCTTTGCGGAGGATAATATGCCAGAATCCTGGATTGATTTTATCCCCACTCTACTAGAAGGAGCCAAAATTACTGTTACCGTCGCTATCTTGGCAACACTTCTAGCGGTTGTAACAGCCTTCGCCTCAGGATTGATGAGTTTATCCCGGTTGCGCCTTATTCGCTGGATCTCTTCAATATACGTCGAGGTGTTCCGTGGGACGTCCTTGCTCGTGCAGTTGTTTTGGTTGTATTTTGCGTTGCCCTTTGCGGGGATTGAACTTCCCAAGTTACTTGCGGCCGTGTTGGCGGTAGGATTAAACTTTGGAGCTTATGGATCCGAGGTTGTACGCAGCGCGATCTTGGCCGTGCCGAAAGGGCAATGGGAAGCGGCGATCGCCTTAAATATGACGCCGTGGCAGCGAATGAGCTATATCATTTTGCCTCAAGCCGCCTTAAGAATGCTTCCTCCGTTTGGCAATTTGCTTGTTGAATTGATTAAATCCACATCTCTCGTCTACTTCATCACCATGGCGGATCTCACATACCAAGCGATGGTTCTGCGGAACAACTACATTTCCTGGACTTCAGAGATTTTGCTCTTGCTCTTGCTGATGTATTTAGTGATGACGTCGCTTGTCTCTTTCGGCATCCGGGTGTGGGAGCGTAAATGGTCCGAAGGGAGGATGTAACCGATGTGGGATTGGAATTACGCTTTGGAAATCCTTCCGGAACTTCTCATCGCGCTGAGGATGACGGTTATTGCTACATTGTTGGGTTTTCTGAGCGCTGTGATCGGGGGACTGCTGCTGGCTCTCGCCATACGCTCTCGATGGGTCTGGCTGCGATTGACAGCGAAAGGGTTTAATGGGTTTATACGAAACACCCCGTTGCTGGTACAGGTATTTTTTATTTACTACAGTTTACCGATGATGACCGGCATTTCGTTACCCGCTTTCTATGCAGGGATCTTAGGATTAGGTCTCCACTACAGCACGTATTTATCGGAGGTCTACCGATCTGGAATTGAGGCTGTTCCCCGAGGGCAATGGGAAGCAGCGACTGCGCTGAATTATACCAAGCTGGATACTTGGCGCTCAGTGATTCTTCCGCAAGCCATTCCACCGATAATCCCGGTCCTTGGCAATTATCTGATTGTCATGTTTAAAGAAACGCCGATCTTATCCGCGATTACCTTGGTCGAATTGCTGTTGACCGCGAAAAATATCGTTTCGGAATCCTTCCGGGTATTTGAGCCTTATACGTTAGTTGGCTTATTGTTTCTGGCGATCAGCTATCCGTCCTCCCTGTTGGTCCGGCGATTGGAAAAGCGGATGAATCTCCAAAGGGGCAAATAAATGGGGGGTGATACTTATGATTATGCCGATGGTGAAATATACGGGTGTTACGAAATCTTTTGGCGACCGTGAGGTGCTGAAGGGCATCGATTTGGACATCGCGCCAGGAGAAAAGGTAGCAATCATTGGTCCAAGCGGTTCCGGCAAAACAACATTGGGACGCATGCTGATGACGTTGGAGGAACCGACGACTGGCACGATTGAAATTGACGGTGTTCATTTGTGGCATATGTCCAAGAAAGGGCGGTTGGTTCGTGCCAATGAGAAGCATTTACATGAAATGAGGGGCCATGTAGGAATGGTTTTTCAACATTTTAATTTATTCCCGCATAGAACGGTGCTGCAGAATATAACGGAAGCGCCAAGAAGAGTGCTGAAACTGTCCAAAGAAGAAGCGGAAGAACGCGCGTTTGAGATGCTCCGCAAAGTGGGATTGGACGATAAATTAGCAGATTACCCCGCTCAATTATCCGGCGGGCAAAAACAGCGGGTGGCGATGGCTCGAGCGCTCGTTATGCGGCCCAAGGTCATGGTGTTGGATGAGGTGACATCGGCGTTGGATCCCGAGCTGGTTGGCGAAGTGCTGGAGGTTATACGAGAAATTGCGGATGAGGGGGAGATGGCGATGATGCTCATCACGCACGAAATGGACTTCGCTAAAGAAATCGCGGATCGCGTGATCTTCTGTGCGGATGGAAACATCGTTGAGGAAGGAACGCCAGAGGCGATATTTGAACACCCGCAAACGGAACGGTTGCAGTCATTCTTAAAACGATTCCGGTCTGCTGTGTATTCGATGGCATGATGGGCAGGTGGCGTCTATGAATAACACAAATGGCGAGCTTGTAATTCGCAGGCCAAATCCTCAAGATGCACGAGACGTTTATCAGCTGATTCGAGACAGTCAAACGCTGGATCTAAATTCGGCTTATGCCTACTTGGTATTATGTGATTATTTTCGTGAAACATGTGTGATTGCAGAGGGAGGATCGCAGGTGGTTGGCTTTCTGTCCGCCTTCCGATCGCCGCTCTGTTCGGATACACTGTTTGTTTGGCAGATCGCGGTCGCGGGTTCCCATCGAAAGCAGGGGATCGGTAAACGGATGCTGACGTATCTGCTCTCGGAGACTGCGGCGCCCCCGATAACTTATTTGGAAGCCACCATCTCCCGGAGTAATGTGGCCTCGACCCGTCTGTTTACGGGGGTAGCCAAGGCTTATGACGTACCGATTGAGATCATATGCGGTTATCAGGCGGAAATGTTTCCTCCAGAGATCCATCATGAGGAGGAGCCGTTGTACCGAATTGGTCCTTTTACACCACAACGATAAATGGAGGTATGAGATGCAGACCCAAACTCTTGAAACACCGAGTATGAACGTGTTCGAACAGCTTGAATCGGAAGTCCGAAGCTATTGCCGAAACTTCAGAACGGTATTTCACAAGGCGCAGAATGCCAAGCTTTGGGATACAAAAGAACGGGAATATATCGATTTTTTTGCAGGTGCCGGTGCATTAAATTACGGTCATAACAATCGTAAGATTCGTGATAAGTTGATCGCTTACTTGCTTGATGATGGCGTGACCCATAGTTTGGATATGGCGACGCATGCCAAAGAGCATTTTTTGAGTAAATTCGATGAAGTCATTTTAAAGCCGCGTGGGTTGCAGTACAAAGTTATGTTTCCGGGGCCTACGGGAACGAATGCTGTAGAAAGTGCCTTAAAAATTGCCCGTAAAGTGACAGGACGCACGACGGTCATTAGCTTTACCAACGCTTTTCACGGGATGACACTGGGTTCGCTGGCTGTCACGGGAAATGCATTTAAGCGTAAAGGGGCAGGAATGGCTTTGACTCACTCCGTCTTTATGCCTTATGACGGGTATTTTGGCGAATCGGTCGATACGATTTCCTATATGGAGAAGTTACTCGACGATCCGGGGAGCGGTGTTCCTCTGCCTGCCGCAATTATCGTGGAGGCGGTTCAAGGAGAAGGAGGATTAAACGTTGCTTCCGATGCTTGGTTGCAGAGACTGGAACGTCTTTGTCGCCAAAAAGGGATTTTGTTAATTCTCGATGATATTCAGATGGGCTGCGGCCGAACCGGTTCGTTCTTCAGCTTTGAGACGTCGGGGATCGAGCCGGACATCATCTGCTTGTCCAAATCCATCGGTGGTTACGGCTTGCCCTTAGCGCTTACCTTAATTAGACCGGAGCTGGATGCCTGGAAGCCCGGGGAACATAACGGAACCTTTCGAGGTAATAACCTTGGGTTTGTAGGGGCTTCGGAAGCCCTGGATTATTGGAAAACCGAGGATTTTCGGGAGCAAATTGAAGACAAAGCCAACCGGATGACCTCTTCATTGCAGACGTTGATTGAACATCAGCCTGCACTGCGTGGGAAACTTCGCGGTAAAGGGATGATTCAAGGCATTGCATTTGAACAACCCGGGATGGCGGAGAAGTTGGCCGAATTCGCTTTTGCATCGGGCTTGATTCTGGAAACCTCGGGTCCGAACCATGAAGTGGCCAAACTCATGCCGCCGCTAACGATTGAAAATAAGACGCTTGAACAAGGTCTTCAAATACTTGAGCATTGTTATACCCAACTAGCAGAGGAGGCTTCAGTATGATCGTTAAACATCTCAACAACTTGGTTGGGACGCTTGATGACGTAGATACGGAAACTTGGAACTCTCGAAGATTGCTTCTGGCTAAAGACAAGATGGGGTTCTCGCTGAACGATACGTTGATTAAAGAAGGTACAGAAACGCTGATTTGGTACAAAAATCATGTGGAAGCTGTTTACTGCATTGAGGGAGAAGGGGAAATTGAAGTCATTGGGGGGGAGACCTATCCAATCACCCCTGGCATGATGTATGCGCTAGATGGACATGAAAAGCACTACCTGCGGGCGCGATCGCAAATGCGGATGATCTGTGTGTTTAATCCACCGCTAACGGGACGGGAAGTGCATGATGAAGAAGGGACTTATCCGTTGTTGTAGCTTGTCTGAAAAATGTTAGGTTAGAAAGGATGAAGTGAAATGCGCGGACAACATGTTTCTATGGATCTTGACTTGACGAAGGATGTTTACCCCTCTCGGATGGATACAGATCCCCAATGGCTTCCCCGGCAGGATCCGGTGGTGTACTCCGAATGGAGCTCGGAGAGTCCGATTCGCAAGGAGCAGGTGGAATTTTATCAGAAGAACGGGTACTTGTTCTTGGAAAGTTTTTTCGCAGAAGAAGAGTTAAAAGGATACCAAGAAGAAGCACGGCGTTTGCAAGAATCTTCGTGTGGGCTTAAGGCGGACGAAATTATCCGCGAACCCGGCGGGGATGAAGTGCGATCCATCTTTGCGGTCCACCGAAGCCAGCCGGTCTTTCGCGAGCTGTCACAGCATCCGCGGCTCCTGGCGATCATCGAATTCCTTTTAGGCAGCTCCGTTTACATCCATCAATCTCGGATCAATTATAAGCCTGGATTTACGGGCAAGGAGTTTTATTGGCACTCGGATTTTGAAACATGGCATGTGGAGGATGGGATGCCTCGAATGAGAGCACTCAGCTGCTCTATCGCGCTGGAAGATAACTATGCGTTTAACGGTCCGTTGATGGTGCTTCCCGGCTCGCAGCATATCTTTGTGCCTTGTATCGGTCAAACGCCGGATGACCATTATAAAGAGTCGCTTCGCAAACAGCAGTACGGTGTTCCCGATCATAAAAGCCTTACCGAAATGGTAAAGCGCTTTGGCATTGACACCCCTGTGGGACCAGCCGGCTCAATTCTATTGTTTGATTGCAATATCATGCATGGATCCAATAGTAATATTACGCCGTATCCTCGCAGTAATATTTTTATGGTATATAACAGTGTGGAGAATAAGGTGGTTCAGCCGTATTCCGGACAAAACCCGAGACCCGAGTTTATAGCGACCCGTCAAGGGATCTAATTCATGGAAAAAGGCCATTGTCCTCTGGGACAATGGTCTTTCATTTCTAATCACAGGGATTTAATTTGGAAAAAGATTATGGTTGCTTTAGGTTCGCCACCGTGGTAATCTATGAATCCGGCCGAAAAACCGGCGGTCACAAAGGACTGGAAGGATTTACTTCTTGCTGGGTAACTTATGTGAGTGATATATTAATAATCCGCCCTATGCAATGGCATCCTAACGATGTTGAGCAAGAGTCGGTCATCAATAAGCGATCATCGAAGTGATTTGGAAAAACTTACGCCTTGATGAGAGCCCTGCTGATGTGATAGATTAAATGTCCTGCCGGTTGAACGGTAGGCGGTAAGCGAATTGGTAAGAATTACTTCCGTGTCAACTCATATAAAAATGTTACCGAAGGATAATGGTTCACTCACGTAATTTTGTTACCCAGTGGAGGCTGTTACATAGCCTCCACTGGGCGCGTAGCGGAGGCAGNCGTCACGGGNTGGGAAAGCAGCGCTTCCAACTGATTGTGTAATGCAAGCGGATCTTGGGAAGTCTGATACGCCTGTAACCGTTGGGTTTGTTCTGGTCGTAGCACGCCCAATTCGATTAACCGGGCAACGGGTGTTTTGGCCGTGTCGAATGTTTTCTTTACACGAGCCCCG